>JAPUIL010000136.1 GCA_027297085.1 Verrucomicrobiota bacterium
GGAATGCCGCGTGGAGGTAAGAGACGACCATGGGAGTATTCTTCCATCGGGAGAAACCGGAGAAATTTTCGTGAGTGCTGACACGCTCTCCCCGGGCTACTGGAAGCAGCCTGAACTCAGCGCATCCAAATATGTCCTGGGAAAAGACAAGGAGCGTTATTTCAGAACGGGAGACCTGGGAAATTTTTCCGCTGAAGGACTCCTCTACCACAAAGGCCGTACCGACTTTCAGATAAAAATCCGCGGAATGCGGGTCGATCTAGGCGAGATTGAAACCGCCTTCCAAGATCATCCGGATGTCAAAGAAGTTGTTGTTGTCGGACATACCCGGAGAGACAACGATACGGAACTAATTGCCTACATACGCACCGCTGCAAACAGCCATGTCAGCCGTGGCGAAATCTACGAGTTCCTCACTTCAAAGCTGTCACCCCATCAGATTCCCACGCGCACCCTCTTTCTCGATTCTTTTCCGCTCACTCGCACACACAAAATTGATCGAAATGCCCTACCCGATCCCGATGAAATTAAAACAGCGATAGATAGGGAAAGAATTTCCCCGAGGAACGGTGTGGAAACCCGATTGCATCAAATCTGGGTCAATATCCTGGGTCATAATGAATTCGGGGTAACGGAACCGTTTTTGGAAATCGGTGGAGACTCCCTCGGAGCGATGCGTATTCGCGCACGTATTGAAGCTGAATTCAAATCGTCCATTCCTTTGCGCGAAT
Organism: Verrucomicrobiota bacterium; assembly: GCA_027297085.1. Classification (GTDB taxonomy): domain Bacteria; phylum Verrucomicrobiota; class Verrucomicrobiia; order Opitutales; family UBA2995; genus UBA2995. Next base: position 732 of record JAPUIL010000136.1, read on the forward strand.
TTTTTATAACAGGAACCATTGAAACACTCGCCGAATTGGTTCTAGATAACTCAGATTAGAGGAAAGCCGCCAAACTATGAAATCTACTCAAATTAGTCTCTGCAAATTGTCAGTGGCACTCATCCTGTTTTTGTTAGCATCCTACAATTTCGCTTTGGTGGATGCGCAAACCCCTTCACGACCCAACATTTTGTTTATCATAGCCGATGACCAATCGCCGTTCGACTTAAAGTCCTACGATCCAAACTCAACACTGAATACACCCAACCTGGATCTGCTTGCGGCCGAAGGCATGGTTTTCGACAGGGCCTATCACATGGGAGCCTGGGTGAGTGGAGTCTGCACACCTTCTCGTCACATGATCATGTCCGGAAGAACTTTGTGGCATGCGCCAAACCGACCAGGCCGGGACAGTAATCCACATTTTGATAATCCGGACATGGTGCCACCCGACCTGGTGCAATACACCATGGCTGCGGTTTTCAATCGAGCGGGCTATGACACCATGCGAACCTGTAAGAAAGGGAACAGCTACGAAGCAGCCAATGCGCAGTTCACCGTTCGCAGAGACGCCGATAAACGTGGGGGAACCGATGAAACCGGTAGCGCCTGGCATGGAGATCAGGTTTTGGACTATCTCAACGAACGAGAAGCAACCGACGACAAGGACCCCTTTCTAATTTACTTTGGTTTTTCTCATCCACATGACACGCGCGATGGTAAACCAGAGCTGTTAGCCAACTACGGCGCAGTCAACCATACCGATCCGGATAGCCTACCCAAGGCACATCCAAAACAACCTCCATTACCTGCTAATTACCTGCCAGCACATCCTTTCCCCTTCCGTCTACCTGGTGCACGAGACGAAGAACGTGTGAGCGGTGTATGGTTTAATCGCGATGAACGAACCATTCGCAATGAGATTGGTCGCGAACATGCCTGCAGTGAGAACATAGATATCCAGATTGGTCGAGTCCTCGACAAATTGGAAGTCATGGGTGAGCTGGACAATACCTACATTTTCTACACTTCGGATCACGGCATCGCCGTCGGCCGTCATGGGTTACAGGGTAAACAAAACCTCTATGAGCACAGTTGGCGTGTTCCGTTCATAATCAAAGGTCCGGGAATTTCATCAGGCACACGTACACCCGGAAATATTTACCTACTCGATGTGCTTGCTACATTTTGCGACCTGGCAGGCATCCAGGCACCGGATACAGTGGAAGGAGAGAGTTTTAAGTCTGTCCTCGAAGGCAAACAGGACACTGTCCGCGACGTACTTTACGGTGTCTTTTGCGCCGAAACCAGGCCCGGCCTTCGTAGTGTAAGGAAAGGTGACTGGAAACTCATCAAATACGATGTCATGGATGGCGAGGTGCGCGAAAACCAGTTGTTTAACCTGGCGGAAAATCCAAACGAATACATTCCGCAGCACCATGATCCAGAAGTGATTGCCTTGACTGGCATTCGACCCGAACCGAACCAGACTAACCTGGCCAACGATCCCAGATACGCCTCCAAGCTGGCGGAAATGGAAGCGGTGCTTCTGACTGAGATGCGCCGGCACGATGATCCTTTTCGCCTCTGGAATCAGCCTAAGGATACCCCATGATTCTGTTGGATAAGATACAAGAATCTAACTCAAATTACATATTTATGAAGCATCCCACCAAACGATTCACAGGCAAGTTTTTCAGTGCCTTTCTATTTTTAAATCTCTCGCTATCGGCAAATACAGAGCTGGAAGTTGAACAAATCACTCACGGAGATAAGCACCACTTTTTTGGATATATCGGTCATGTTCAAAACATTCCCTGGAATCAATCGGAGCGATACATCCTGTCATTGCGAACTTCATTCCAGGACCATTTGCCTGAGGGGCACGAACCGGCCGATGTAATCCTTATTGATACGCATAATAACTACTCAGTTAAAAAGATTGAAGAGTCTCGAGGCTGGAATCCTCAACAAGGGACCATGTTCTACTGGAACCCGCTCGAACCTGAAAATCAATTCTTCTTCAACGATCGCGATCCCAAAACCGGAAAAGTATTTTGTGTGCTTTACGATGTCGTCCAAGGCAAACGCATCAAAGAGTACCGCTTCGACGATCGTCCGGTTGGCAATGGAGGTATTGCTCAGCAGGGAGGTTGGTTCACCGGCATAAACTACGCTCGCATGGCCCGCCTGCGAGCCGTCACCGGCTACAAGGGCGCCACCGATTGGACCGAAGGTGTTCTGCATCCCAAAGACGACGGTATTTTAAAAGTGAATACCGAAAATGGGAAAGGATCGCTTTTGGTTTCCTTTCATCAAATGGCTGAAATCATACGAAAGACTGAAGCACACATCGACGAATTGGCCTTGTTTATCAACCACACGCTTTGGAATCGCGAAGGCGATCGAATATTTTTCTTTGCCCGGGCAGGATGGTCAAACAATAATAAGTATCCGCGCATTAATGTTCCTTTTGTCATTAATCCGGATGGAACTGGATTGAAGCGATTGAACACTTTTTTCGGTGGTCACCCGGAATGGGACTATGGACATCGAATGATCGGAGCCATCGACGGTAGACAGGTGTTGT
>JAPUIL010000137.1 GCA_027297085.1 Verrucomicrobiota bacterium
AAGAGCTTCTCCAGGACTTCAAGCAGGCAGAAAACCGATCCCGTTCCAAGCAGACATAGGGCCACCCAACCAGCCAGACGCAGGAGAAGCAGCCGGTAAGCAAGTGGTTTTAACTGTGATACAACTTGAGGCATATTACACCGGGTCAGTTTTCTGTAAGACTGAAGGTTGGACCGTGTCTTTGATTCCGGTAAGAAGAGACTCTAGCAAAAGGCAAAGGAGAGCAATCATTAGCAGCCAGGGCCAAAGATCCTTTTGAGAGCCGGATCCTGAGGGAAAAGCATGGGTAGTGGCAGTCCCCTTGGCATAGAGAGGTTTTTGAGAAAGCAGAGCCGGCAACCATTGCTCCGTATCCACGTGGCCTGAGACCGATTCGCTCGGATTCACGTTTATTTCCCAATATTTCCCATCGGCTTCCAGTGAAGTCGGCGCCAGTATCGGTTCAGCCAATTGCGAAGCCTCCTCAACAAAAATCTGCTGCCTCAGGCGGTTGGTATCGAAACCTTCCTGAACCAGCTCACGCACCAGGGGAAGAAAAGAGTTTCTCAAGGGAAGATCCGTCCAGCTGGGATCGAAGGCAAAGGTGGGTGCATAGAGTGTGCCTTGCCCGACCGAGAGAGCCAGAATCGCAGGATCGCCGTTCTCGAATGCCATCAGGATCGTATCTTCACTCGATGGTTGTAAGCGCACATATCGGTAGACGTTTACAAGAAAAAGGTCCTTGGCCGCGGCATCCGCAAATGTTTGGGCGAGCCGGCTCGAGGGATTGATTGAGCTGAGGTGGTAAGGGGTTTGCCGTTCGTTGGTGTTTCCGGCTAGCCCCAGAAACCGGGAATTCATGATCCCGTGGCGCTCAAGAGCACGAAACTGTTTGGGAAATCGTTCTCCAGGCAACACGATAGCCGTGCGACCTTGGTCTAAATATGTAATCAGGTCCTCCCACTGGTAATCCTTCAAATAGGCCGCTGCGGCAGGAATCACAATCACGTCGGCATCAACCAAAACTGACTCCTCAAAAAATCCGCGATCCAGGGCCATAACCTCGAAGCGAACCCAATCGCTTTCCGACTCCACTTCCAATGCGGTTTGTAAAAAATAGAAAGCGTTAACCGCCTGGGGTTCGTCCAGGTTTGGAAGAAATGCAATCACTCTAACTACCGGATGAGGTGCCACCCAGAAATGCCAGACATTGTCCCTATTATAGATATCCGCCCGCAAGTTAGCTGTCATGGCACGGGGTTCTTCAACGTCTAAGGTAAAAGTAGCATTCCCCAACTGGCCTGCGGGAAGGTTTACCATTTTCTCTTCGCTCCCAAATTCGCCATTCAAGGTGATAGAGACAGTCTGACTTTCGCTACTGTTATTTCTTACGGTGACCAGGACGCGGGCCCGATTCTTGCCCACAGGGACGGTATTCACATTTACAATACCTACATTAACAGCGTCGTTCGCCCGGGGGGTAAGGAATACAAGTTCTACATCTTCAGAAACTCCGGGCAGGTCTCTTTGCCAATCGGTTTCTTGAAAGTCGGATACCAAGACTAACCGCTTGTCGGAATCGGGTCGAAATAATCGGACAGCTGTTTCAATGGCCGGACCTGGGCTTCCGGCTGTAAAAGATGGTTCAAGCTCCTGGAGGAAGTTTTCGACAGGATCGCTGTCCTCGGAAAGTGGCAACTGAGATAGTACTCGGTCAGCATAGACGACCATGCCTACTTGATCCGAGTCTGTATCCGCTATATCCTTACGAACTGCAGCAAGTGCCTCCTGCCACTGATTTCCTCGGGCCATGCTGGAGGAAGCATCCACGAGGTATACGGTTTGGCGCAGGGTCGTCCCTTCCGGAACGCTGGCAAGTGGCTCGATCCACACCGGTTTTGCAAACGCCAATACCACGGCAGCAAATAAAAAGAGCCGCAACAGTAGTAGAAGCAGATCGCGCAGTTTGCGTTTCTCTCTTCGCGGTAGTTGCGAACGATTAATAAACCTGATAGATGGAAACTTCAGATTCACGGCCAACTCGCGATTGATCAGGTGCAACAATATAGGCACGGCCAGCCCGGCCAACGCGAAGAGAAATAAACTGTTTCCGAAACTAAGCATCTAGGTAATAGACTCTCGCTTGTGTAAGTATTGGCTAAGTGCACGCCCCAGGTTATCCGTGGTAAGTAGAAGGGTGTATTCCACTTGTGCGTCACGGAAGCCTTTCTTCAAGTCTTCCATAAACTGCCCCATGGATTTTTCGTATCCTTCCCGCACGGTATCCGCGAAGGTGGTCACTTCCTGGCCAGTCTCAGAGTCGATGTAACGAACCGGGTAACCATGCGGCAAATCTTGCTCGTCCGGATCGAGGACCTGCATAGCCAGGCAATCGCAGTGCTGGAAACGCAAAGTCTGTAGCATTCGCGGCAGGGTTTCTTCCGCTTCAAGCATGTCGGACAGGTAGACAACCAGACCACGGCTCCGCATGTGATGGGTTATGGATTGAAGCAAGCGCTCGTGATTGGCGTGGCCTTCAGGCTTGAGGCGGATAAGCGCTTGTAGAAATCGGTGAAGCTGTCCGTTTCGGTGACCTGGCTCCAGGGCTTCCACAATGGAATCCTGGTAAGCGAAGAGCGAAATGTTGTCGCCCTGCCGCGTAGCCAGGTAGGCCAGGCTGGCGGCTATCATGCAAGCATACCGCAACTTGGTGCACGCCGCCCGTTCGCCTTGATAGTTATGAGACGCACTGGCATCGATCACGAAGTAACAGTTCATGGAGGTTTCTTCCTGATAAACCTTGGTGACGAGCTCGTCGCGCTTGGCGAATACTTTCCAATCGACGTATTTCAGATCCTCTCCCGGCACGTAATTGCGATATTGAAGAAACTCGGTGCCAAGGCCGTGATAGACCGATCGGTGCATGCCTGAAAGAAAACCTTCCACCGCCCCTTTGGCCATGAGGGCATAGTTCTCGATCCGAGTCAGGTGAGCCGGATCCAACAGGTCTTTATAAGCAACGGCCATCGAGCGGACGTTATTCTTTAACGGTCTCCAGGAGGCGTTGGATTAAAGAATCAGCAGTGATCCCTTCCGCCTCGGCATGGAAATTGGGAATAAGACGATGGCGAAGAACGGGCACGGCCAAAGCCTGCACATCTTCGATCGCAACCGTGTAACGTCCGTGGAGAAGCGCACGGGCTTTACCAGCCAAAATCAGTGCCTGGGAGGCACGGGAACCAGCACCCCATTTCACCTGGTCCTTCACGAAGCCGGGAGAGTTTTCCGCCACAGGTCGTGTGGCAGCGGTTAAGCGCACCGCGTAGCTAACCACGTGCTCAGAAACCGGCACCTGGCGCACCCAATTCTGGATTTCCAGAATTTCTTCCGGGTCAAAAATCTTTTCGGGCGTCGCTTTCTGCACCGCGGTGGTTTCGGTCACCATACGGATCTCATCGGCTTCCGGTAAATAATCCATCACCACGTTCAGCAGGAAACGGTCGAGCTGCGCTTCGGGAAGCGGATAGGTGCCTTCCAGTTCGATCGGGTTTTGAGTGGCCAACACAAAGAACGGTGGCTCCAGAAGAAAGGTTTGGCCAGCAGCTGTCACCTGACGTTCCTCCATGGCTTCGAGAAGAGCAGCCTGTGTCTTGGGCGGAGTTCGGTTAATTTCATCGGCCAACAGGATGTTGGCAAAGATGGGACCATGTACGAACCGGAAATGTCGCTTGCCGGTAGCCTTGTCTTCCTCCACCACTTCGGTGCCGAGGATATCGGCCGGCATGAGGTCGGGCGTAAATTGGATCCTTTTGAACGAAAGCGCGAACGTTTGGGCGATGGATTTAACCAGGAGCGTTTTTCCCAAACCGGGCACTCCGGTTATAAGCGCATGTCCTCGAGCCATCAGGCAAATGATCATCTGCTCAATGATGGTTTCCTGACCTATGATAACTTTGGAAAGCTCGGTCTGAATCCGCTTACGGGCATTCTGAATGTTGCTAAGAATCTCCGATTCGTTCGTTTCGATCATAATAAAAAATAAAAAGCACTTATGGGATAATAGATGTAACGGGTAGAGGACTGCCCCTAGACTCAAATTCTAGTAGACCCCAACGATTAGACATTCGTTTCCCGAATGCGAACGAAACTTACAAATAATTTTACGCCCAAAAGTTCTGATATTCGGCGCGCAGTTCTCACATTCGCCTGCAAACTAAAAGCTCCGACAACACTCAGGCAACATATCGTCAGCAAGTTAACTCCTACAGATGTGAGATCCAAATCGAGGTGCAGGCGCCACCTTGGCGGCGAATCGAACGTCATCTCAACACCTAGAATCCGATGAGGGCCGCCCGTCACTTTGCCTTCGGCCTAAAGACCTTCATCACTGCCGGATCCGTCTCCAGATGCGGGCCGCCCACCAGGTCGATGCAATAGGGGATGGCAGGGAAAATGACCTGCAAACACTCTTCGATGGCCTTGGGTTTCCCCGGAAGGTTGACGATGAGGCAGCTGCCTCGAGTGCCAGCCGTCTGGCGAGAGAGAATGGCGGTAGGCACGATTTTCAGAGACTCGGCGCGCATGGCTTCGCCAAACCCAGGCAGCAATTTTTCACAAACGGCTTCGGTTGCTTCCGGTGTTACATCACGAGGCGCAGGTCCGGTTCCGCCCGTGGTTACCACCAGGCAGCAGCCAGCTTCATCCGCGAGGAATTTGAGGGCCTCCTCGATTTGATCCTGTTCGTCAGGAATGACCCTGTAGACCGCCTCAAACTCAGTAGTCAGATATTCGTGTAGAAGACGAACCGCCTCCTTACCAGGAATATCTTCATAGATGCCTTGACTGGCCCGATCGGACACATTGATAACGCCAATTTTTACCATGGCTATAACGATAGGATGTGCCGAAGTCAGGGCAATACAGGAATAGCCGCAAAGAGGTCAGACATGAATGGCAATAAGTTAGGGTGGCTTTGGGCGAATCTGCGGTCCGTTCCTTTCGAGGGAGTCAAACCTTCAATCCCGCATTGGCATGCACCAGCCGTCGCCTTGAAAGGCTATGGCTAGGCACGGCGATTGCAAGGAATGACCCCGACGCCGGCCTTGCTTCGATAATTTATCAATAAACTGCTTAACTTAGTGCCGATTCAGGTCAGCCATATTAATCGGAGCCCTACCAAAAAACACACAAAAATTTCCGATTAGAAAATTGTGACCCCAGAAGAAAAGCTTACCTTAAAATCGCATAGGTACAACTTTGCGTTCGATTGCGATACTGATAGCGAACAGGATATAGCCTCCCAATCTTAATCCTGATCCACTTCTCTCCAGGAAACACGGTACCGTCCCCGAGCGATCGCGGGATAATCCCGCTTCTACATTTTCACGGAAGCTTTTTCTCAATTTTCTAACCGGAAATCCGTGAGATGCTTTAGTATATCTACTAATTGATGCTAAATTAGTAGTTGTCGTGGTAATTCCCAGGATTTGTTACTTGGTAACAGGCCCCTTCATACGGATTATGCCGCAGTGCTCGGTACGATCCTCAGTTTCCTTGCCATGCAGATAAAAAAAATGAAGTGTCCTTTATCGAGAGTCACGGCATGTCCCCTTTTCTTTTTTTCCGCCAACAACGAAGAGAACCAATACTGGCAAAATCTAAAATGCCGTTGCATAAATGACTGCTTTCAAAATTACACCCGTCCATTGCCGTTGACACCCTTTTAATTTGACCTGATGAGGAAATTTCCGTGTAAATACTTCAGCTTCAATATCCCACAGGATAACCCACAATCGAGATGCGATACACCAGACTCATCGGCCGGTTCTTCTTCCATGTGGCGTCACTCATCGCACTGCTGGGCATCCCGGCCGGCTGCGGGCCGACGCCGCCTCCAAGCGGCGAGGCGGACGCCGCGGGGAACGTCGCCACGCCAGCGGAGGACCTTCCTGAAGCGAACCCGCTGCGAAACGCTTACTTCGGCGATCTACACGTACATACGAAGTACTCCTACGACGCATTTGTCTTCGGGACCACGGCTGGCCCCGACGACGCCTACCGTTACGCGCAGGGAGAGTCCCTGACTCATCCGGCCGGGTTCGAGATGCAGCTGCGGCAACCGCTCGACTTCTACGCGGTCGCCGACCACGCCACGTTCATGGGCAACTTCACCGCCATGGCGGACCCGACCACGGAGATCTCGAAGCACCCCGCGGCGGTGGGCTTTCAGAACCTGACAAGCGTCGAAGCGCGGCGAGCCGCATTCGCTGAGGCTTTGCCTTATGCGCGTGGCGTGAAGACGGGGCTGCTTGACATCAACGAAACTCGCTCGGCGTGGGCTCGGATTGTCGAGTCGGCGAATCGCTACAACGATCCCGGCCGGTTCACCACATTCATTGCCTATGAGTACACTTCCAGCCCAGAATCGCAGAACATGCACCGAAACGTAATCTTTCGTGGAGCCGTCGCTCCCGAGTTGCCGTTCTCGCGTCTTGACTCCTATGACCCGGAGGATCTGTGGAACTGGATGGACGGCCTCCGTGAGGACGGGATCGAAACCATCGCCATTCCACACAACTCGAACGGGTCCAATGGCCTAATGTTCGGCCGCTTTGGCTATGAGGGGCGCGTAATGGACGCGGAGTACGCCGCACAGCGCATGCGGAACGAGACACTTGTCGAGGTAACACAGGTAAAAGGGACGTCGGACACCCATCCCGCCCTCTCTATGAACGACGAGTGGGCCGACTTCGAGATCTACCCATTTCGCATCGGGGACCTGCGGCCGAGCCAACCCTCCGGGAGTTACGTGCGGGAAGCCTACGGAGTCGGGCTCGAAATGGAAGATGCGCAGGGATTCAATCCGTATCGGTTCGGGTTGATTGGGTCGAGCGACACCCACAACGCTGCGACGTCGGCTGACGAATCCAATTTCTTCTCCAAGACCGCGCTTCTCGATGCGACACCCGTCCTTCGCGGGTCCGTTCCCATGGAGGTTCGAGGCACCGATGGTGCGGTGTATCTGCCTGCAGCGGAAGGAAACATTCGCCGCGGCGCGTCCGGGCTGGTAGGAGTCTGGGCGGAGCAGAACACGCGCGAGTCGTTGTTCGACGCGTTTCGACGAAAGGAAACGTTCGCGACGACCGGGCCGAGAATCCGCCTACGCTTCTTTGGCGGCTACAATTTCGACAGCTCTCTCGATGATGACCCTGGCATGGTGCGCGCCGCT
>JAPUIL010000138.1 GCA_027297085.1 Verrucomicrobiota bacterium
GGTCCCCCGCACCGCAACAGCCGGGAGTCCCTCAGCCGATTATGGCTACCATGTATTAAGGAATCATCCGTGACGCCAGCAGAAATCGAACCAGCTCGGGGTTCGGCTAGGTGGCGGCTAAATCGTCCTCCGCCAGCTTGAGCCTGGCGATATCCAGGCAGGCACGGCGGAAGACCAAAGCATCGACGCCGTAGCTGACCATTTGAACACCGCGGGAAATAATATCGCGGGCTTTCTCGGTGCTGATGTTGTCGCTGAACGAGGTCATCACATACTTACCGTGGGCCTGCGCGTGCTTGACCATGCGCTCTAACGCCGCCATCAACACCGGGTGGTCGAACCCGGCTCCGGGAATGCCGGCCGACACCGCGAAGTCGAATGCCCCAAGGAAGAACACGTCAAGTCCAGGCATGGCGACCAGTGCTTCGAAATCGTCAATGGATTCTTTGTCCTCGAGCAGTGGAATGATCAGGATTTGGCGGTTGGCCTCTTCGGTAAATGCCTTCCAATCGGATTGGCCGTAGCCCGCTTGACGTACCGACTGGCACGATCCGCGCGTGCCGTCAGGCGAAAATCGAACCGCTTGCACCACCGCCGCGCAAGTCTCGCGGGTTGCATGAGGGATCACGATACCCTGGACCCCCATATTCAGGAGTTTCTTGATCAGTCCTGGATCCACCTCCGGAACCCGTACTAGCGGCGCGATCCCGGCAGCTTCGGCGGTACGGATCAGGTGTACGGCGAGACTCAGGTCGATCGGGCTGTGCTCCATGTCGATGACGAAGAAATCGAGACCGGCAGAGGCCATCACTTCGACGATCATCGGATTGCCGGTGAAGTGCATCATGCCCAACACGAGCTCGCCGCGCTCCAGCTTACGTCTCACCGGGTTGTCTGTCTTTGCCTGCATCCGCCTTTTCCATTATGCAAACGGGCCGCAAAAGGACGAGGTTCTCCACTTTTATCCGCGCGAAAACCTCGTCCAATTGCCAGTTCCTTAGCGACTATTTCCAATGTCTAACAACCGGATTCGATCATATCTCCTCCGCAAACAATGGGCTGAACCTGTTCCACCAGACCCGTACCTTCCCGTAGCTGAAGTCGATACCGTGTTCGTGGAGCAGGTCTTCTATGGACGACTTTCCATTTTTGTAAGCTCCTTCGCCTCGGCACGCGCCAGTCGTTTTGCGCTGATGATCGGCCACAATAGACTAAGGGTTGTCATCAGGAAAAACATCAGCACGATTGGACTTTCAAAGAATTCTAAAAAATTGGACTCGTGGATAATCATTGCTTGGCTGAAGGTTTCTTCAAGGATCTTTCCAAGGATCAGCCCCATTACCAAAGGTGCGGCACTGAAGTGAAAACGATTCAGGAAATAACCAATCGCGCCTGAGACAACCATGACCCAGATGTCAAATACGCCGCCATAGGCGTAAGAACCGATAACCGAGAAGCAAAAGACCGACGGCCAGAGGAACGTTTTCGGTATGAGTGTCACGCGTGCAAAAAATTTGGCTCCTACAAGTCCCACTACGAGAAAACCGAGATTGGCGACAATCATCGACAAAAAGACGGCATACATGATCTCCGGAGTTTCACGCACAAGATAGGGACCGGGTTGCAGGCCATGCGCGTACATGGCCGCCAGGATTAGCGCAGTAGTGCCCGAACCGGGAATACCCAAAGCGAGAGTCGGCACCATCGCACCACCCGTGGCGGCGTTGTTAGCAGCTTCCGGTGCAGCGATTCCTTCGGGTGCACCATGGCCGAACATCGCCTTATTTTTTGAAAATCGTTTTGCCTCATTGTATGAAAGAAGTGCCGCGACGGTAGCTCCTTCTGCTGGAAGTATACCAATGAATGTGCCAATGCCAGATGACCGCAATATAGTGCCGCTTAACGCTTTAAGTTCCTTAATGCTCGGCAATTTAACGACCACTGACGATATCCGCTCCTTCATCTGTATTTTGGCACCGCATTGTGTCAGTAGTTCAGACATTGCAAACAGACCGATCAGGACAGGCACAAAGTGAATTCCGTCAGACAACTGGGGTATGTCGAAAGTGAAACGCTCCACGCCGGTGGTCAGATGCACCCCAACAGTGGCAAGCAATACACCGATGAAGCCCATGATCAGGTTGCGCAAAGAAGATTTTCCACTGATCGACGCCAGCATGGATAGAGCAAAAACTGCAAGCGCGAAATACTCCGATGGCCCGAAACTCAGGGCAACGGAAGCCAACGCCGGTGCGGCCGTCAAAAAAACGATCAGTGAAAGGAGCCCCCCCACAACACTGGAGGCTGCAGCAATTCCAAGTGCACGTCCCGCCTCACCCCGTTTGGCCATGGGATAGCCATCCAGCGCAGTTGCCGCTGCTGGTGGCGCCCCAGGTGCATTGATCAAAATGGCTGTGATCGAGCCCCCAAATGTACCAGCACAGTAAAGAGCAGCTAACAGAGCCACGGCCTCAACAGGTTGCAACGTTATGGTGAAAGGTATCAGCAGCGCCACAGCCATCGGTGAAGACAGGCCAGGCAGAGCCCCGACTAGAACGCCGATGACCACGCCGCTCATGATAATAACGAACATATAAGGAGTCGCGACGAGATCGACCGCTAACCAAAAGGGATCCATTTATAGCCTCTCAATAGAACTTTAAATCAAAAATTCCCGGCTCAAGCACAACATCAAGCACCACACCGAAGAGTAAGGACACGAGCAGTGGAAACACTGCTACATAGATTCCCAATGGCAACCACCGGCGTTCACCCCAAGCAAGTGGCAATACAACACAGACCGCTGTCAACAGCAGCCATGTCCCCAGGGTTTCATGCAGAGCGACGAGACCGACCAGCATAAAAATTGTCAAAAAAACGATCGGTTTGACTCGACCCTTTTGGTCAAGAGAGTGTTTCCCCCGGCGGATCCACCGTTCAAACGGTACAATTAACGACATAGCTATTATCGCAATTAGTAATCCGCGTGGGATTTCCTCTGGTCCTACATTTTGCGCCACAAAGGCAGAAACTTCTTCAAAATAGTAGGTCTGGACATAAAGAAATATGCTAACAGCGAGGAGAATGCCCGCCACAACCCCGTCCCAGGGATGAAAAATCGGTGTCGAGCTTTCGCTCGACACCTCATGCCGTAAAATCTTGGTATTCATTTCATCCCAAGGGCTTCAACAACTATTTCTGCGTTGGCGTATTCTTCTTTGAGGTTCTTAGTCCAAACATCCGTGCCAGCGACACTGCCTTCGACGGTAAGACCTGATCCCTTCAAGTAATTCGCGAATACCTCACTACTCATCCCTTTCACAAAGGCATCGGACAATATCTTAACGATCTCTGGCGGTGTGCCCGCAAGCACTCCATAGCCGCGGGTTGTCGAAACCTTCACAGGATAACCAAGCTCAAATGTAGTCGGAATGTTGGGATACGTCGACAGGCGCTCTTCTGCCATGACTGCAAGTGGGCGCAAATTGCCTTCGTCAATTTGAGCCCGGCTTTCGCTCATAGATTCCGCCATGCCGTCGATTGCACCGGACATGACTGCCTGCAGTACGCCGCTGCCACCGCCAAAGGGAACCGGTACAAACTCCATTCCGGAAACTTTCCCAAAACGCATGATACCGACGTGTTCTGTATTTCCTATGTCGCCGATTCCCCATTTGAGTTTCTTTTTCTTGGATGCTGCCACCAAGTCAGACAGCGTCTTATATGGACTGTCCTTTGAAACCATAATAACGTTGGGGTCATCCATCGCACGAGCTATTCCGATAATGTCATCAATTTTCATTTGCGTCTTGCCGCGTGCCATTGTGTATAGATGTGTCTGAGTCAGCGCTATCACGGTATAGCCATCGGCGGGTTTTTTCAGAACATACTCCTGGGCAGTCAAGCCAGCCCCGCCTCGCTGTGAGTTGATTACGATATCAACACCCAACGCACGACGTGTTTTAATCGACATCATCCGTGCGGTTGTGTCGGTACCACCGCCATATGACGCATGAATTACGAGTTCAATAGGCCTCTCCGGGAATTCCCCAGCTAAGGCATTTTGGGCTATGATAGCGGTAGACAATCCGGCTATCACGGCCGCCCATTTTTTTAAGGACATGGCATTTTTCTCCCTGATAATGATTTCGCAGGTCGATCCTTTGTTCCCAACCGTTATAGTGCGAGCGCAAAAAAGTGTCAACATTATTCATTTTAGTGATTGCATTTTATCTTTTTGCGAGTAACTTACCATCTAGACACCTGAGTAGAAGATGACACATGAATTTGCGGAGAGGCTCCGGCGTTTCTTGGCATAGATTTCAATT
>JAPUIL010000139.1 GCA_027297085.1 Verrucomicrobiota bacterium
TTGACTCCGTATGAACTGATTCCCATGCCATAGTGTTCGGTGGCAACCGCCGGTACGGTGTGAGCTTCATCCAAAATCACAAAATCTTCAGGGTACAATATTCCACGTCCTTTTGGGACTGGCATACCTGAACCTAGCAGTGAAAATAGGAGGCTATGGTTCAAAATCAATAGGTGTGCATCGCGGATTTTCGTCCGAGCTTTTTGATAGTGGCAGACTTTGGGATCGCAGTACTTTTTGTTACAGGCCGATGAATCCGCGCTAACCCAATCCCATACTTCAAAAGATGGAGGTGGCACCAGCTCTTGCCGAATCCCGACCTTCGTATCGAGCGACCATTGAACGATGCGTTCGAGCTCGGATTGCTCGTTAGAAGGAATGAGTTCTGTTTTTTGTGCGATAGCTTGATCGAGCCGTGTGGTGCAGAGATAGTTTCCCTTTCCAACCAGAAAGGCTATTTTGAAATCCGAATAGGTCTTCAGCTCCGATACCTTTGAAAAGAGGGCCCGGCAGATTTCCAGGTCCTTATCCTTTATTTGTTCCTGAAGTGAAATGGTATTGGTGGCGACAATTCCCTGCCGCTTTTGATGAAGTGCGACAAATATGGACGGGATCAAGTAAGCCAGACTCTTTCCTACGCCCGTTCCAGCCTCGAAAAGTAGAGGTTGGTCGTTGCTAAGAGCACCCATGACCTCGCAGGCCATGGTTTCCTGCTGCGGTCGGTATTCCATGCCTAGTTCGGATTGCAGCCAGCCTCGTTGGCAAAAGGTTTTCTTAACCAATCCAAAAAGAAGCTCGGGAGAACATTCTGCTTCAATTTCGTTTTGAAAACCGATCATTCCGGTGTTCAAACGTTCAGTCTCTAAACTGTCGACTCAAAAGCACATCAGAAGGTTATTTGGAATCATTCTAAATTGAGTTGCCAGTTTCCTCTAGACATTCAGCATACCAAATGAATGGCACATTTGGTTAAAGAAGAAGAGCCGGCTTGGGTGAGGGACCTGCGATCCTTTTTGCGTGATCAGAAAGAGGTGCAGGCGATTCGGGTGAGTCAGGATACTCAGACCGTATCTGTTGCGACATTCGGTGACCAGTCTTTCGAGAATATTGAAATTCCTTTGACCGAACTCATAAAAACGGTCGAGACCGGCTTAAAGGCCAGCGTGAGTGATGGCACCCATCTATCGGAAGATGGCCTCTGGGTCCGTACCGCCAAAGACGAGACGGTTGTTGAAAAGACCCAGTGTCCTGCCGTGAGATCTCTTTGGACCTGGCGCGAGTATAAATGGCCTTCCGAAGATGTGTCCATAGAGGACAGCGATGAGGAATGGAAATGGATGGCGTTGCTCGCTGGTATCTGTGGGGTGTCTCTTTTAGTGGCCTTCGGCTTAGATCATTTTACATTTACTCCGGCTTGGGTGATAAAAGTATTGTACCTATTTGCGCTGATCAGTGGTGGTTGGGATGCGGTCGTCGATACCTCCCGGAATCTTAAGCGTGGCCAGCTGGATATCCATTTCCTCATGTTAGCCGTAGCATTAGGAGCTGTCGCGATTGGGTCCTGGGCAGAAGGAGCACTTTTGCTCTTTTTATTTTCTTTATCGGGAGCTCTGGAGCATTTTGCCGAGCACCGGACACATCAAGAAATCGACTCATTAACGAGGTCGGCTCCTAAAACAGCCCGGGTTGTGGAAGAAAACGGGAATGTGGTTGTACGGCCAGTTGAGTCTGTACGTCCAGGCGATGTCCTCTGGGTCAAACCGGACGAATTGTTTCCGGTGGATGGTGAAGTGTTATCTGGGCAAACCGCTTCCGATGAGTCCAATCTCACGGGTGAAGGCACACCTGTTGAAAAAATTGTGGGAGATGAGGTGTATAGTGGGACTCTCAACCTCTGGGGAATGGTAACCATTCGAGTCGTGCGTCTGGCCGCGGAAAGCGCACTGCAAAAAATCATCCGGCTCATCCAGGATGCCCAGCACCTTCGTGCCCCGAGTCAGCGATTTACCGACAAGTTTGGCACCCGGTATACCTATTTGATTTTAGGAATCACGGTGGTCTATTTTTTGTTTTCCTGGCTGGTGTTAATGCTTCCTGCCTTCGAACAATCGGAGGGAAGTTTTTCTGCCTTCTACCGGGCGATGACTTTTCTTGTTGTGGCAAGTCCCTGTGCTCTGGTGCTTTCAATACCTTCCGCTATCCTGGCAGCGATTGCCTGGGGGGCACGTAAGGGAATTTTATTTCGTGGAGGGGCTGCGATAGAAAAACTCGCAGAGGTCGATGTGGTTGCCTTGGACAAAACAGGCACCTTAACTCAGGGAGATTTGGCCGTTACCGGCGTTGAGAGTTTTCCTGAGGGTAGGGCGAACGATGTATTGCAATTGGCATTTAGTCTTGAGACTCACTCGAATCACCCCATAGCACGCGCCATCGTCAACTATGGCAAAAAAGAAGGATTGGAACCCAAGGAAGTCGAAAATTTTCAATCCTTCAGTGGCAAGGGTCTTCGGGGGCAGGTGGAAGATGAGTCCATATTTCTAGGTCGGCGTGAATTGATGGAATCTGGCCCATTGGCTGAGTGGATTGAACGAGTGGAAGAGCCGCCGGCATCGGTAACCGAAGTATGGGTGTTTCAGAAAGATTTGATCGGCCGTATTTTATTGGAGGACAAGATTCGCGAGCGATCGAAAGATACCTTGGAACGTTTGAAAAACATGGGAATAAAAACACTGATGCTGACGGGCGACCGGCGCAGTGCCGCGGAAGCCGTTGGCCAAACTTTAGGAATCCAGGAGGTTCGTAGTGGCCTCATGCCAGAAGAAAAAGTTCAGATAATCAAGGAGCTCACCGATGCTGGACACAAGGTGGCCATGGTGGGAGACGGGGTAAATGATGCCCCCAGTTTGGCTGCATCTTACGTGGCGGTTGCCATGGGAGCCAGGGGGAGCGACGCTGCTTTGGAGCAAAGTGAGGTGGTGTTGATGAACGACAAGATCGAGAAATTTCTTACTGCCTTCGAATTGAGTCGCAAAGCCAAATCAATCATCCGTCAGAACTTGGTTATTTCACTCGGGACGGTCTTGCTGATGGCTAGTGCGGCTTTGTTTGGCCTGATACCACTGACCTTAGGGGTATTTGCTCACGAAGGCAGCACGGTGGTTGTATGTCTCAATAGTCTGCGGCTATTGATGGGCGAAGAGTAGGAAATTACGGTATAATTTCCGGAATAATGAAGTTGAAACGGGAATAAAACCCTTATTTATTACTTTATTACCTTTAATACTAAAGATTAGCTGTGACACCATCATTACCAGTTGAAAAGCCGAGAACCGTGACCGAAGTGGACCCGGAGAGTGTACGTCTGGAAAATTCCACCGCCAAGGATCGTATCCGTTGGGCAGTGGATACTTTTGGTGATCAGTTGGTCATGAGCACGAGTTTTGGTGCCCAGTCAGCCGTAATGCTGCATATGGTGTCCACTGCCGCTCCCCAGGTACCCATAATTTTAGTGGATACCGGGTATTTGTTTCCTGAAACCTATGAGTTTGCCGATAAGCTGCGCGAGCGACTCAATTTGAACCTGCATGTTTATAAAGCGGAAGTATCTGCGGCTCAGCAGGAAGCTCGTTACGGAAAACTCTGGGAGCAGGGTAAGGAGGGGCTGGAGAAATATAATTTAATGAATAAGGTAGAGCCAATGAACCGTGCCCTGGTGGATTTTAATGCCAAAGGTTGGTTGGCCGGACTTCGACGTGAGCAATCTTCATCCAGAAAGCATCTCGATGTGGTGATGAAACAGGGCAATATCACTAAGGTGCATCCTATTATTGATTGGACTGATCTGGAGATTTACCAGTACCTGACCAACAACAATTTGCCTTACCATCCGCTATGGGAGCAAGGCTATGTGTCCATAGGCGATACTCATAGCACTTCCCGCTTGCTGGATGGAATGAACGCCGAAGATACGCGGTTC
>JAPUIL010000014.1 GCA_027297085.1 Verrucomicrobiota bacterium
GATCTCGATATTGCGCCGGGAGCTCATGGACTTTTTGAAGGCAGGAAACCGCACCATGGCCGGGTCCATTTCCAAACACCGATTGCATGCCGTATTCGTCATTTCACAGGTTTCCTTATCTGTAATCCTTTTAATTACCGCCGGAGTCCTGGTACGCAACTTGAATGCAGTGTTACAGAAGGATGTCGGTTTCCAAAGGGAAGGCAGAATCGCCTTCAAAATACCTCAGCCCAGTTATCGGTTTGGTGAAGGTGATAATGCCTATCAATATGAAGTGCTTCCCTTTCAGGAGCGTGTGCTCGAACGGATTCGATCCCAGCCGGGTGTGATCGGTGCGTCGGCGAGTAACCGGGTTCCTATATCAGGGGACAACCTGTCGTACCGGGATTTTGCCATGCACCATTACGAATACGCAAATGGTGAACCCAGGGCCAATGCCTTGCGGGTTATTACGTTGCCGGGTTATTTCGAAACGGTTGGAACCAAAATTCTCTTCGGAAGAGATTTTCAGAATACTGACACATTTGATTCTGAGCCAATTGTTATTATCAGTCAAAACACTATGGAGCGATACTATCAGGACTTAGATCCGGTCGGCATGAGTATCAATTTTCGGGGAAAGGATCTAAAGATAGTCGGTGTGGCTGAGCAGGTTCAAGACAAGCCATTCTTTTTGGAATCTGACGGATACACGCTCTACTTTCCGTTTAAGGCTGTTACTCACGAAAGGGGTCTGACGAACTACGTGGTACATGTAAATGGAGATCCGGTTCAACAGATGGCTAACATCGAGCGTGCGATTCTTGATATGGACCCCAAGCTTTCGATTAAATCGGTTACCTTCGATGATGTATACGACCTGGCTACCTTTGCCCAGAAATTGCCCATGGTCGTTACTGTAATTTTTTCATCCATTGCGTTGTTTTTATCCGGTTTAGGGCTGTATGGCTTGATCAGCTTTACGGTAGCCGAACGAACCAAAGAATATGGCATTCGTATGGCGCTGGGAGCAGGACGTGGAAATATACTGAAGCGGGTCATAGGTGGCAGTGGTCGACTCATCGGTTGGGGTCTGGTTGTCGGCCTGGTAGTTTCAATCACTTTGTGTGTACAGATCAATCCTATGCTTTCAGATATCAATACCGTTCATCCGACGACCTTTGTAATGGTCATTGGATTTGTGATCGCCATCTGCGTCTTCGCGAGTTTCTTCCCGGCTCAGAGAGCTACACGGATCAACATCACGGAGACGTTGCAGTACTGAGAATCTGAGGTTCCTCAGTATTGTTGGAGCCGGTAGCGAGAAGTCAGTAGCGGGAAGAGGCTTTCCGCAAGGGGGTTGCGCTGGCATCTTACCTTCTTTCTATCTAATGCAGTTTTTGAAGAGCAGCTTGTTTGACGTTACGCTTTTGGATCCTTTCACATACTTTGCAGGCCTAGGCCTCATACTTCTAGTTGCCCTGGCAGCGAGTTACTTTCCTGCTAGACGTGCGGTGCGTATCGACCCCATTAAGGCGATACAGGTAGAGTAGATTCCACAAGAAGAAGTAAACAGGCAGAGAGATGATCCGAGGTCAGAGGCCGGTTCGATGGAACGCGTTGCGAATCTGACCATTGGTGATTAAGAAACTGGGTGTGGGCTCGAAGGTCTAATGTCATCTTTCTTGTTGAGTTCAAAATCATAGATCGCCACTCCACGTTTTTTCAAGTGAGCCTCTATAAACTTATGATAGGCGAAAATGGCGGGCACTCCACCTGTGTGAACCATAAGTATATTGTCGCCTTTTTTCCAACGGCCTTCCTTATGATGCGCGAGGAAGCCAGAGAAAGTTTTCGCGGAATAAACCGGATCGAGCAATACTGCTTCAGTACGAGCCATCTTCATGAGAGCATCCAGACAAGCCTCAGTAGGATCACCATATTCTCTACCGACAAACTCGTCATATATTTCATATTTTCCACGATCACGAGTCGGGTCCTGTTTCAATAGTTCTGATACTGAAGACCACCAGTGTTCCAGATTTTCACGAAGTCGTTCACCCTTTCGATTGACACTGATACCAATGACGGGGCACTCAATACCCTTGTCACGCATTGTCATCAAAATCGAAGTAAAAGAAGCTCCCGTCCCAAACGGCGTGTATACTGCGTCTAGTTTCACGTTTAGTTCATCCAATTGCCTTATCATCTCCAGACCACCTCTTACATAGCCCAATGAGCTGAGCGGTGTTGACCCGCTCACAGGAACAAAGTAAGGCTTGAGGCCCTTAGCTTTTAATTCTTCAAGTAAATCCGTTACATGTTTCTCAAGGTCCCAATGGTCTTCCGTATCAACGATTCTGACTTCTGCACCCATAAGATAAACGGTGAGCAAATTTCCTTGAAACGACTTGTATTCATCATTGCTCAACACGACATAGGCCTTCAATCCCATCTTACGTGCGGTTGCTGTTGTTAAGCGCGCATGATTGCTCTGGGCACTTCCACAGGTTACCAATGTATCGGCTCCTTCGGCGACAGCCTTAGCCATCTCATATTCCATTTTTCTGGGCTTGTCCCCCCCCAAAGCCATCTCGGTCAGGTCATCACGCTTAATATAAAAATTCACGCCTAAGTCATCGCTCAGATAATCGAGCCGATGTAACGGTGTGGGCCCTCTCAATAATGGTTCACGTGGATATTGTTCTAATGCTTCTTCTAATGATGACATTGATCTTTCTTGTTCATGATGTTATTTAATTTCAAATCAAAAGTTTTGCTCAAGGCGGTAAATCATTCAGTTTGAAATAATACCTGGCTCGTCATCAGAATACCCACCCCTATCAGCGCTACCGCGACTATCCGACGCAATTTGTCAGCAGCGATATAGTGTGCCATTTTCGCCCCTACCACCACAGCTCCAGCCTGGATAAGGCCAAGCATTACTCCCATCTTAATATCAAGATGTCCATATAGGCTAAATCCGACTGAAGCAAAAACAGCTATAGGCAATTGCACTACCTGGCTTATTCCAAT
>JAPUIL010000140.1 GCA_027297085.1 Verrucomicrobiota bacterium
CGGTGACATTTCTGGAACGCATGACTGGTTGGTTTTGAATATGGCTCAAAAAATAATGTAGGGAGTCGGGACTTGAGTTCCTGCAATTTCCTCGCTTACTCCCCTTCCCTATGAAGCGAATCCTGGTAGCCATGTCCGGCGGAGTGGACAGCAGCGTGGCGGCGTTCCTGCTCAAACAGGCGGGTCATAACATCGAGGGTTGCTATATGAAAATATGGCTGGATGAAACAGACGTATTCGGTGAATGCCCCTGGCAAAAAGATATCGATGATGCTCGCTCGGTCGCTGATCAGTTGGGAATTCCTTTTCGCATTGTCAATCTCATCGAGGAATACCGGGAAAGAGTCGTGGATTACATGATCCAAGGTTATCAATCTGGAATAACTCCTAACCCGGATGTCATGTGTAACCGCGAGATCAAATTCGGCGCATTTCTTGAATATGCAATCAAGGAAGGATTCGATGCGATCGCAACCGGTCACTACGTTCAATCAAAGACCAACGACCCGGGAATAACGGAACTCTGGGAGGGAATGGATAAAAACAAAGACCAGAGTTACTTTTTAGCCCTGCTCAATCAGGACCAGGCGGCTCGCGGACTATTTCCGGTTGGTAATATTGCCAAACCCGCTTTGCGGGACATCGCTCGTCATGCCGGGTTGGTCAACGCGGACAAAAAAGACAGCCAGGGCATCTGTTTCATTGGTAAGATCAAGATTGGCGACTTTCTGCAGGAATACATTCCAAACAAACCCGGCAATATTGTCAGCACGGAAGGCAAAGTACTGGGTAAACACAACGGGTTGCATCGATTTACGCTAGGCCAGCGTAAGGGGATGGGCATTCCTTCCAATGCCGACAATCAATTTTATGTGGTGATAGCCAAGGACTACCAAAAAAACGAATTAGTAGTGGCATTTGAAAGCCCAAGCACACCAAAACTCTATACCCGCGAGGTAATTGTGCGCAACCTGGCTTGGAATGGTGAGGCGATCACCGAAGAAAGAAATCTTTTGGCTAAACCCCGCTACCGTGATCCATCACAGGTAATCAGAGCGACCCCAGAGAATTATAAAATGAGAATTCGTTTTAAAGTTCCCCAGCGAGCCCTGACGCCCGGCCAAATATTGGCATTCTACGAAGGTGAACGACTCCTAGGCGGAGGCGTCTACGAAACTATACTCTAGGATTTTTCGGAGGCGAATACCTTACTTTTCAAAAACGATCATGTTTAAGAGGCTATTATGCCGGGCGTAACGATACAAAATTAAATAATCCTCCTCATCCTCCTACTTGTCTACCGTAGGGAGACCTCCTACTTCATGGCGATCGCAGAAGTAATAAGAGTAAGAGGACGAGGAAGAGGACGAGGAAGAGGACGAGTAGGAGCTAGGAGGACCCGCCTTCTCTGATGGGTGATCGCGAGCCACCTCGACAGGGTCGAGACAGACAAACTCACTCGTACAGCTGATATTCCTTTTCGTTCCGGCTCCGCTGGGTTAGGATTTGGAATCTGAGGTTTCGAACTCCTCATTCATTTCGATATCTGTAGGTACCGTAGAAATGGATTCTTCCATCGTAGTGATGCCCTCCTGAACTTTCAGCATACTGTCCTGGTGCAAGGTCTTCATGTTATTGCGTATGGCAATCTGTTTGATAACAGCTGTTTCAACTTGCTTGTTAATTCCGTTCACCAGTTCTTTGCTGGTAGGCATCAATTCGTGGATACCTACGCGGCCTTTGTATCCGCTATTGTTACAGTTGGGGCATCCTCCAGGATTTGCTCGTCTGACTTGTCCTGTCCAACCAATTGCCCGTTCTAAAATATCTACTTCCCGATTGGTTGGGTCCTGGATCTTTCCACAGGTTTTGCAAATCCGGCGCATCAAACGTTGGGCACATATACAAACCAAACAAGCGGAAATCATAAACGGTTCAATGCCCATTTCCGTGAGTCGAGCTACAGTACCGGGAGCATCATTGGTGTGCAAGGTGCTGAAAAGCATGTGACCAGTCAGCGCAGCTTCAACGGCTATACCAGCCGTTTCAATATCCCGGATCTCACCTACAAGAATAATATCTGGATCCTGCCGAAGAAACGAACGTAAAGCGGTAGCAAACGTTAAACCAATCTTACGGTTCACCTGCAACTGGCACAGTCCATCGAGCGTATACTCAATCGGATCCTCCGCCGTTCGTATCACGGTATCCGGACTATTAATTTCGTTTAACGCTGAATATAAAGTCATCGACTTACCAGAACCGGTAGGTCCGCAGTGAAGGACCATTCCGTAAGGACGTCGGATCAATTCCCGATACATACCAAGATTTTCAGCTGAAAATCCTAGTGCCGGTAATGGCAAGGTGGACTTTTGCTTATCCAAAATACGCATGACAATACCTTCACCATGATTCAGTGGGGCTGTTGAAATACGCAGATCAATATCGAGGGGTTTACGGGTAAACTGCTTAAAGATGATACGTCCATCTTGGGGTTTCCGTTTTTCGGCGATGTCGAGTTCGGCCATCACCTTGAGACGGGCAATCAGGGACCCAGTTACTTTTTTGGGTAAGGTCAATTTCAATTGGCAAATACCGTCTACTCTTACCCGGACCCGGCAATCGTTTTCGGATG
This sequence comes from Verrucomicrobiota bacterium, assembly GCA_027297085.1. Lineage (GTDB taxonomy): Bacteria > Verrucomicrobiota > Verrucomicrobiia > Opitutales > UBA2995 > UBA2995. Next base: position 2,636 of record JAPUIL010000140.1, read on the forward strand.
GTTCAATATGAATATCACTTCCACCTGAAAAAAAAGCATCTTCAATTATTCTGTTGGCAAGTTGAATGATCGGGGCCGATTCTTCGTCTGACAAATCATCGTCGTCCGATTCTTCGTCAGAATTGTATTCCATCCCCAGCGCATCCACCACATCGCCAAACTCAATGGAGGGTTTTTCCTGCTCTTCTTCCAGGTGTCTGAGGATGTCCGATTCTCGCCCGAGAAACCGCATGACCTTCCTGCCGGTCTTGCTCTGCACATCGCTGATGATGGACAATTCAAAAGGATTCGAGAGGGCAATCAGGATATAATTGCCAACAGTTCCAACCGGCAGTATCTTCTTCTCAATACAGAAGTCTTTATCGAGCTTCTCAAAAGTGTATTCAGTAGCTCGGTAATGTTCGGCTCTGAAAGGGGGTATCCCAAAAGTGTGAGACTTTGCAATGAGCAGCTGGAAATCGCTGATGTGAAATTCGTCCATCAAGGTCGAATCCAGCTCTTCACCCGTATAATCAGTCTGCGATGCCTTGAGTTCTTCGAACTGGTCGTCCGACAACCAGTCCATTTCATGCAATTTAGCTACAATCTTTAATTGTACTCTTCCGATAGCCATGTCTTAAAAAGTTTAGGAGTTAATGAATGCCGATTTTTGCTGTTGCTCGACATTTTCAAGCAGAGTGGAAATACCACCCATTTCGGTAACAAACCAGAGAACACGGCCATCAAGTTTCTCTTCCCAGAACTTAACCACTGGCTGACTCATATGATAGGCGGTTGCCAGGAAATAAAATTCGTTTTCGCAATCAAAAGGAACGGTCCAGGTCGACCAGCATTCGTCGATTGTGAAAATGTCCTCCATTTCGGAAAGGTACGAATAAAATCCAAGATCCACTAAGCCCAGGTCATATTTTTCTACTTGGAATTCCACCAGGTCCGGTTCTTTCAAAGTATCCAGCTCCCACATAAGAATTCGCAGGAGAGACGCCTGATGTATATTCTCCGCGTCGATTTTATCGAGCAGAACGTTGTTGGCTTCTTCGAGCTGTTCCAAAGTGATTAAATCGTGGTTAACCAGATTGTTTCCCAGAAAACGATTGGATCGTAGAATGATAGGATTGATCATGGTACAGTCTCAGGTAAAGAAAACTGCATCTCACGCAAGGGAACTAGATTCGTCCAATGCCCTGAATATCTGGCATCCACTTTCACAGGCTTTTAACGCAACACCTAACCGAACACCCCAACGGGCTTCAATTTTGCAGGCAAGATTATCCACTAAGGGTAAATGTAACAGGTTTGTTAAATTTCTCCTTTGTGAGGAAATACCCTGCACTCATTTTCAATGTTACTAACTAGGGGTAATCACTAATCCGTAATCCGCAAAGCGAACGATATTCTAAATTTGTCAGTCATATGAAGTTCTCAACCTTAGATCACATACCAACGACTTCACAGGCAACATCCCGAAAAAGAAAACGTGGATTCACAGCTGTAGAAACGGTTATCGGAGCTATACTTATGACGGTTCTTATTTCGAGCATGCTTCACATGCTAAAACAAGGAAACTACCTCGTCGAACTGGCCCGTGACAATACCCGTGTCACGCAGATGCTTCAGAGTGAAATCGAAGATTTGCGTACTCTGAATTGGAATGACCTGAAATTATTGGCGGAGTTCGATTCCTTTACACCTCAGGGAGCTTTTGTTTCCACCTACGCCAATGAATATTATTGCTATCGATTTGTAAACGACACGGTTACCGATCAGAAAGAAGTCTTTGTGGTGGCTGTCTGGTACGACTCCATGAACAGATCTCACTTATCCTGGTTCCGCACTTTATTCTCAAAAGATGGACTTAATGACTATTACTACCGATCAGTCTAGAAATAGAAAAGCCCGTCGGGGTGGATTTACTCTGGTTGAAATGATGATCACCATGGGGTTGCTCACCATGATCATCGCAATTGGCCTGTCTGCGGTTACTTTCATCAGTCAGTCAAGCACCTCGCTCACCAACTACACCATGATGAGCAAAAATAGCCGCAATGCTCTCGAGGAAATTGCCCGCGACCTGCGAATGGGTTATAATATAAATTCCGCTACCAGCACCAAGTTAGACTTCAACATCTTTGGTAAAGCCGGAACTACGCAAAGGATCGTTTACGAATATACGGCTAACGACAAGACACTCACTCGCAAAGAGGATACCTTTCCAGTGGAAATCGTTTTGGAAAACCTGACAAATTTTCAATTTAACTACTTCAACTTGCGTCGTGAAGCTACTACAGCGCCCATTTCTATCAAGGAGGTTCAAATGGAGGGCATAATGAAACGCAGATCTTTAGCGATCACCAACACCAACTATGTTATTTCCGCTCGGTTCATGATGCGTAACCGGGCAGTCAGCAATTAAATCCAGCCACCGATTCCATGGAAAAAAGAAAACCTCAAAAAGGGTCAGTCATATTACCAACGCTCTTAATCATTATGGTCATTGTTGCTATAGGTAGCACCTACCTGTCCATGTCCTTTAATGAGTTTAAAATGGCTCATCGCAACCAGGACCTGCAAGGCGCAATCAATCTGGCCGAGGGAGGCATAGAAATTGCCATGCTAGCCATGAAAAATGATTCCTGGTCTGGTTGGACTCAGGTGACTACCGATCACTATTTTTTCACCGAGTCTAACGTAAGTCTGGGCAATGGAAGAACAGGAACCATAAAGGTATATAGCAGTCTACTGGATGAAAGTGCGCCAATCATATTTGCCGAAGGCAAAATTACCTCCCATTATGGCAGTACAAAAAAGCAAATCCGCTTGGATTTGGAAAGAAAGGGTCTCTTCGTAAATGGACTTACTGCCAAGGATGCCATCGATTGGAGCGGAAACAATGTGACCGTAGACAGTTATAGTTCGGATGATGGCATTTATGACTCCAACACGAATAGAAATGATAATGGCTCTGTAGCGAGTCTATCCATCGTAGATGGAGACGTTTCTCCGGGAAATGGAGACATTTGGGGCTACGTGGCAACAGGCGGTGGATCTCCAACTTTTGGTCCTAACGGAACCCTGCTTGGTGAAGATTCGCCTGGCGGAATCGATGTTGATCCGGACCGGATAGCTTACGATTTTTACTCAGATTTTCCCAATGTCAGTGCGCCTTCCACAAGCGGTGCGCTTACTAGTATTCCCGAAGACGGCACGGTTGGAACTCCCAGTGCCTTAACTCCGACCTATTACTCGGTATCAAGCTACAGTAATAGTAATAATGAAACATTGGTGATTGATGGCCCTGTGGTATTCGTAGTAAGCGGTGACTGGTCAACCAAGGGAACAATTGAGGTAACAGCGAATGGCAGCGTAGAAATCTATATCGCCGGCGATCTGGATATCGGGGGCAACGGAACAATGAATATGACAAACGTGCCCTCCAATATATTAATCTATGGCACCAATAGTGTTGAAGGTGGACAGACCATAAAGATTTCGGGCAATGGCGCCATCAAAGCTGCTATTTACGCCCCGAATGCATATCTGGAAATAAAAGGCGGTGGGAACTCCGGCGAATTCATGGGAGCCGCGGTAGCTTATCAGATAAAGATGACTGGGAATACAAACTTTCACTACGACGAAGTACTGGCCAATTTTGGAGCCGATGGCAGTTACAGAATCGCACGCTGGCGTGAGCTCATTGACAGCGACGAAAAAGTACCCTTGGACACGCCCGGTAGCATGATCGCCTACGCTGTCTCTCACGAACATTTCGGCGAATTTACCCAGCCCTGACAGTAAGAATAGCCGGAACCAGAGCCCATGCCGGAACCCCGAGCCAGGGGAGGGCAACAAGAACGGTAAGAAAAAGAAATAGCCGCCCTACCCACTCAGGGTAACCAGGGGAATTTTTCAAAAGCAGGTTTTCTTTTCTCAAGGAAGACCTGCTTTCTTCTGTACATCGTTAATGATGGACAATTCGAATGGATTGGAGAGTGCTATCAGTATATAATTGCCAAACGTGCCAACCGGCAGAATTTTCTTTTTAACACAGAAGTCTTTATCGAGATTCTCGAAAGTGTATTCAGTAGCCCGGTACTGTTTGTCTCTAAAGGGTGTATCCCAAAAGTATGAGACTTAGCAATTAGCAGCTGGAAATTACGCACATCTAATTCTTCACCGATTTGTTTTAGTGTTTTAACTTGTTATTCCCCGATGCTTGCTTCGGGGTCGGTGACTGAAGGGAAAGTTTGAAAACCGCAGGTTTCCATGAAAATGGTGTTGCGTGGATTCGACGAATCGAGTGAACAAAGCGAGTCATTGCGCTTGGCAGATCCATTATCACTTGGTGATGCCTGTAAAATATCGCAAGGCCTTGATAGATGAACGAGTGGAGCGCGTGATAAAAG
>JAPUIL010000141.1 GCA_027297085.1 Verrucomicrobiota bacterium
TTTTTGGCTGGAACTTCAATCGGTTCAGGTATGTAACCATCCTTTCAATTTGCAGGAATACTACCGGTCCTATTAATTTTATGAGCTCAGATACTCACCCAGCATCCGTACACCCACAGGTAACCGACGTAAACGTCGTCAGCACGATTACTCTCCCCAGTCCCTCCGAAATGCGGGACCTGGTGCCCGAGTCGGAAGCACAAGCCCAGTTTGTTTCAAACTCGCGAGAGGAAATTGAGCATATTATTTTTGGAGCCGATTCCCGGTTTCTAGTCGTCGTAGGCCCCTGCTCCATTCACGACGTAGACGCAGGATTCGAATACGCAAAACGACTCAAGGCGCTTTCGGACCAACTCTCAGACCGGCTTTGTATTGTGATGCGCGCCTACTTTGAAAAGCCCAGAACATCCATTGGCTGGAAAGGCTTGATCATGGATCCGGAACTGGACGGCACTTGCGATCTTAAGCAAGGACTACAAATTGCCAGACGTTTTTTAAGCCAGCTTATTGAATTGGGAGTTCCCACAGCTACCGAGCTGCTCGACCCCATTACCCCACAATATATAGGCGATCTTATTTGCTGGTCTGCCATCGGTGCACGAACTACAGAATCACAAACTCACAGACAAATGGCCTCAGGCCTGTCCATGCCACTCGGATTTAAAAACAGCACCGACGGCACCATGGCAGCTGCCATAAACGCGATCAAGGCAGCCAGACAGACTCAAACCTTTTTGGGTATTAACAAGGAGGGTATCTCCTCAGCCATAACTACGAGAGGCAACACCAACTGCCACCTGGTCGTGCGCGGAGGTTTTTCCGGCCCCAATTACGCACCGGAGTTTATCCAGGAATACGAAGCTCAATTGCAAAAAGCAGGGTTGAAAGAAGCTATCATGGTCGATGCCTCGCACGCAAACAGTGAAAAAAATCACGAGAACCAAACAAAGGTACTCGAATCTATCATTGAACAAATCGAAGCCGGTAATCAGTCCATCATTGGCGCCATGATCGAAAGCAACCTCAATGCCGGAAATCAAAAATTCCCCCAGCCGAGATCGGAACTTCAACACGGTGTTTCCATTACTGACGCTTGCATTGATTGGGACACCACCGTAACGGCGTTGCACCGGTTATACGATGGTTTGGCCCCGAGGTTTGCTTAAATTGCACAAAGCGTTGCAATTATTTGTTGAGTACAGATTTTTACCTTTTCTAATACTTAAAACTATGAATACACCCATACGCGTGGCTGTGACCGGAGCAGCTGGCCAGATCGGCTACTCTCTCCTTTTTAGAATCGCATCAGGATCCATGTTTGGTCCCGATCAACCAGTTGCCATGAACCTGGTGGAGATTCCCCAGGCAGAAAGTGCCCTGGAAGGTGTCATAATGGAATTGAACGACTGCGCCTTTCCATTACTCAAAGACATCCGACCAGCTTACAATCCGGAAGAAGGCTTCAAAGATGCCAAATGGTGACTGATCGTAGGCTCTGTGCCCCGCAAGGCCGGAATGGAACGTGGCGATCTGCTGGGGATAAACGGGAAAATTTTCACCGGTCAAGGTCAGGCTATTCAAAACAATGCCGCATCCGATGTGCGCACCTTAGTGGTAGGCAATCCTTGCAATACCAATTGCTTGATCGCCATGAACAATGCCAAAGATATTCCAAGTAACCGCTGGTTCGCCATGACGCGCCTGGATGAAAACCGGGCCAAGGCACAATTGGCTCAAAAAGCTGGTGTCGATGTTACGGCAGTTTCCAATATGACCATCTGGGGTAACCACTCAGCGACTCAATATCCGGACTTCTATAACGCGAAAATAAATGGTCAGGGTGCCACCGAAGTCATTGGCGATGAAGCCTGGTTGAAAGATACCTTTATTCCCACCGTGCAAAAACGTGGAGCTGCTGTCATCCAAGCTCGAGGATCCTCCTCGGCAGCTTCAGCAGCCAACGCGGTAGTAGATACAATTCGCTCACTCACCAACCCAACACCCGATGGCGATTGGACCAGTGTCTGCGTTCGCTCGGATGGAAGTTACGGCACGGATGAAGGTTTGATATCCTCTTTCCCAGTTCGTACGAACGGATCCGATTGGGAAATTATCCAGGATGTTCCTTTAAACGAATTTGGGCAATCCAAGGTCGAGGCGTCGGTGGATGAACTCCGCACTGAAAGAGAGCTGGTAAAAGAAATGCTTTAAATTTCCCAACATTCACGTTGGATGACGGGTGGGGGTTTTCTCCACCCGTTTTTTTATCACCTCAAAATTTTATGGCCTCACTCAAAGCAGGAATACTCGGTTGCGGAAAAATCAGCAGCGCCTACTTCGAAGGTACTTCTGCCTTTAAAGATGTTATTGAGGTGGTCGCCTGCGCCGACCAGATCCGTGAAGCAGCGGAAAGCCAGGCGGCGGCATACAGGATCCCAAAAGTGCAAACAGCCGACGAATTGTTACAGGATCCGGAGATCGATATTATAATCAATCTCAGCCCACCCCAGGGTCATGTGCCGATGAATCGAGCGGCTCTCGAAAATGGTAAACATGTATATTCAGAAAAACCCTTTGGCCTCAACATGCTGCAAGCGGACGGATTATTGGAATTGGCCTCAGAAAAAGGCCTTCATATTACCTGCGCTCCCGATACCGTGCTGGGAGGCGTTCATCAAACTTGCCGCGAACTCATTGAGGAAGGCCTGATTGGTGTCCCCAATTCCGCGACTGCTTTCTTCGCCAATCCCGGCCATGAGCATTGGCATCCGAACCCGGAGTTTTACTACTTAACTGGAGGAGGACCATTGTTTGATATGGGGCCTTATTATCTTTCCGCCCTAGCCCAGATGCTTGGACCGGCTACTTCATTGAGCGCAAGAACTACCCGGGCATTCGATAAACGTGAAATTTTCAGTGAGCCGAAAAAAGGCCAGTGGATGAACGTCGAAGTAAAGACCCATACCACTGGACTCATTGATTATAAGTCCGGTCCGGTAGCTACCACTCTCTTCAGCTTCGATTGCATGGGAAAATCCAGACTCCCGACCTTGGAGATTTACGGCTCAGAAGGATCGCTAACAGTTCCAGATCCTAATCACCATACCGGAGAAATCTTCTTCCGCCCCAAATACAAAGACGACGAAGCTGTTCCTCTTCGTCACACTTACGAGGCTTCCCGTGGTATCGGACCCGCCGACATGGCAGCAGCTATCATAGCTGGACAAAATCCCCGCGCTTCAGGTGAGATCGCCTACCACGTGCTGGAGATTATGGAATCCTTCGAATTAGCTTCCAACCAGCGATCTACCCTCGAC
>JAPUIL010000142.1 GCA_027297085.1 Verrucomicrobiota bacterium
ACGACCGATCACATAGGTGAGAGCCATCATCCCATGTGGTGGAAAGACCGCGTCTACTTTATCACGGACCGGGACGGCACCATGAATCTTTGGTCGATGAAGGACGAGGGCGGCGATATTCGTCAGCATACGGAGCACAAAGACTTTGATGTTCGCCAGGCCACTTTGTCAGATGGGAAAATAGTCTACCACCGTGCCGGGGATATCTGGTTGTATGACATTCGTTCGAAGAAAGATCGTATGGTCCCTATTCAACTCGTGAGCGATCTCGATCAGCTAAGGGAAAAATGGGTAACCAAGCCTCACAAATACATTACGAATGCTGCACTCCATCCTAAAGGAGAACAAATGGCGATTACGGCGCGAGGACGTGTGTTTGTTGTCCCCGTCAAGAGCGGTAGAATCGCCACAATCTCCCGCAAACCTGGCGTTCGTTATCGTGATGCTGCGTTTTCCTCCGACGGTGAACATATTATAGCGCTTTCTGATGAATCCTCGGAGTTCGAGTTTGTTCAACATCCTGCCACGGGCGTTGGGGAGGCGAAAGCTCTTACCAGTGATGGTCAAACTCTACGATTTGAAGGCTCTCCTTCTCCCGATGGAAAGTGGATTGCTTATGGAGATTTGAAGGAGGATCTCTGGCTGCTGGAAATTTCCTCAGGCGCGCAAAAGAAAATTTCAACCAACAACAACGGTCTGAGAGATATCAGTTGGTCGCCTGACAGTCGTTGGATTGCTTTCGGTCAAATGGCGGATAACACATTCGCTCAAATAATTGTATATCAGCTGGAAGATGAGAGTATCTTCGCCCTCACCAGTGATCGGGCCAATAGCCGAAGTCCGGTTTGGCATCCAGACGGGGAATGGATTTACTTCCTTTCAGATAGAAACTTTCAGACCTTGGTAGGTAGCCCGTGGGGGCCTCGGCAACCCGAGCCTTATTTTGATCGGAAAATGAAGCTTTACCATGTCTCTCTTCAACAAGGACTTCGTTCTCCTTTCCGACCCGACGACGAATTATATGAGAAGCCGGATCCTGATAAAGGAAAAGGGAAAAAGCCCGAAGCGGAGGAAGTCAAAGATGAAGAGCCGGAAGAAAGTGAAGAAGAGAAGAAAGAGAAACCTGAAAAACTGATTCATATTGATACCGAGGGGATTCAGAAACGTATTCTGGAAGTACCCGTTCCCGCCGGAAATCTTGCCAGTCTACAAATCAATGAAAAGGCGCTCTTTTATTCGGAGCGCGAATCGGGTCTGAAGGCCAAGACACATTTAATGGGGCTCAAGATTAACAACGATGATCCCAAACCGGAAAAGTTGACCGACGACATTCGGACATTCACAGTATCTGCCGATGGGCAGAAATTGGCCATCCAGAAAGGTGATGACTTCTATGTCGTGGATGCCGGTGTTTCTGAAATCAAAAAGTTGGCAGACCAAAAAGTTGATTTGAGTAAGTGGAGCTTCTCCTTAGATGTAAGGGAGGACTGGAGGCAACTATTCACCGACGCATGGCGGATGGAGCGCGACTATTTTTACGACCCTGGCATGCACGGTGTTGATTGGGATGCCATCTATCAGAAGTATCTTCCTTTGGTTGATCGAATAACGACACGCGATGAACTTTCCGATTTGATCGGTCGCCTGGTCGGCGAGCTATCAGCATTGCATACCAGTGTGCGGGGAGGGGATGTACGAGATGGGCCTGACGATGTAGCTGTGCCATCGCTTGGAGCACGACTTTTGCGGGACACAACTGCTGGAGGTTATCTCATTGATTACATTTACCAAGCTGATCCGGACTACCCGAATGAGCGATCGCTTTTGGACCATCCTGAATTGGACGTGCAGGTAGGTGATGTGATTGTAGAGATCAACGGGGTCTCCACATTGTCTGCAAATAACATTGGTGAACTGTTGCGGAATCAGGCCGGCCAACAGGTGCGTTTGGCGATAAAAAAAGCATCGGGTGAGCTATTGGATGTCATCGTTATTCCTACATCCAGATCCTATAACCTCCGCTATGATGATTGGGAATATGGCCGGAGACGAATTGTCGAAGAACGAACCGCGGGAAAAATCGGGTACGTTCACTTGCAGGCTATGGGCTCCGGTGATCTTGAGCAGTGGTACCGCGAATTTTACCCTGTGTTTGACCGCCCTGGACTCATCGTGGATGTGAGGCATAACCGTGGTGGAAATATCGAGAGTTTCATTCTGGAAAAACTCATGCGAAGTGCCTGGATGTATTGGAAAGAGCGTGAATTTCGCCCCACTTGGAATATGCAATACGCTTTTCGAGGACACATCATTGTTCTTTGCGATGAGTTGACAGCCTCGGATGGAGAAGTGTTTGCTGACGGAATTCAACGACTGGGGCTGGGGAAAGTTTTGGGAACTCGAACCTGGGGTGGTGAGATCTGGTTAAGCTCCTCCAATGTGTTGTCGGATAACGGTCTTGCGCGTGCTCCAATGTCGGGTGTGTACGGTCCCGAGGGGAAGTGGCTGATTGAACAAATCGGAGTTATTCCTGACATCGAAGTAGACAATCCGCCGCATGCAACTTTCAACGGAGAAGATGCGCAGCTGGATGCGGCGATTAAATACTTGTTGGCGGAGATTGAAAAGGATCCGAGGGAAGTTCCAGAGCCACCTGCTTTTCCAAATCGATCTTATGAGAATCGAAGTTCAGACTTCAGGAAGTGATAGGTCGGTAAGCGAAGTGGCTTGTTTAAGTTAGCCGCTATGCCGCTTGGAGCCGAAAGCAGTCGGCTCAAGAATACAGATGGAAGAGATTGGTCTTGAGGAGAGTCCTTAAACTAGAGTTTAGTACATCGCTCCATGAGTCCTCTACTTTTCAGATTATCAAATTTGGTTTTGATAGGGTTGTGCTTTTTGGTGTGTTTGAAGGCGCAATCGAAAAATGATGTGGGCGACCCGCGTAACAGCCACACGCAGTGGCGGGTGTATAATGGTGACCTCGGCGGAACCAAATATTCCTCACTGGATCAAATAAAACGATCCAATGTGAAGGAGCTGGAGCTGGTCTGGCGCTACAGGGTGGATGACATGACGCCGGGTAAGCGTTCAACCATTCAATGCAACCCAATCATAGTGGATGGAGTGCTATATCTCACAACTCCGGGGCTGAAAGTTGTGGCGGTGAAAGCGATCACAGGGAAGGAGATCTGGCGGTTTGACCCGTATTCTGGGAGTTCTGGAAGTGGTGATTTGCGGGGGCTCTTGTATTGGGAAGATGGAGACGATAAAAGGATTTTTCATGGCGCCGGTGATTATTACTATTGTCTGGACGCAACGACAGGTAAGCCCATTAAGTCATTCGGGTTTGAGGGGCGTCTCGACCTCCGCCTGGATATCGACCACGACGGGATCCTGAGAAGATTTTCGAGCCGGGCGCCGGGTGTTGTTTACAAGGATATGCTGATAATGAGTGGCTCGGTTGGAGAAGGCCCCAATCAAGGTAATCCGGGTCATATTCGCGCCGTTAATGTTCGGACTGGTGAACGTAAGTGGATCTTTCACACTGTGCCACATCCGGGGGAGTTCGGCTACGAAACCTGGTCGCCTAATTCCTATAAAGTAAACGGGGGAGCTAATTCCTGGGCGGGACTAACGTTGGATGCCGGGCGTGGTATCGTATTTGCGGGTACGGGATCTGCCAGCTACGACCATTACGGAGGTAACCGGATCGGAGACAACCTGTTTGCCGATTGTGTGCTCGCTCTCAACGCGGATACCGGTGAGCGCATCTGGCATTTTCAAGCAGTGCATCATGATGTATGGGACTATGATCTCCCGACACCACCCACGCTGATCAAGTTGGTGAAAGACGGGAAAGAGATCGATGCCGTGGCTCAGCCGACTAAGCTGGGGCATTTATTCGTTTTGAATCGGGAAACAGGGGAACC
>JAPUIL010000143.1 GCA_027297085.1 Verrucomicrobiota bacterium
TGGGCGAAGGCGGATGCTACACCAACGATGTTACCATCGCCCGCGTACGGTTCGAGGCCAGAGCTACTGGCTAGGTCTTCTCTGTCGGACTCTTTCATTCCTTATTCCAAGCCGGTTTATCCCGGCGCTTTCTTTGACCCCATCGAAAGGAAATGGACCGTAGATGCTTATAACGGCCTTAAGTGAGTGCCATTCAAGTCAGATCTCATTTTTCAACCGCTGGATGATATCCTCCCCGAATTCCTTCGACCCAACACACCAACCCTCACTGAGCGTACGGAATGCCACAGCCTTACGCTTCGGAACATTCTGACGAATTTGAGAGATATTCTCCGAGCGGCAATTAACTTCAAATCTCTTAGCTCACTAACTTCCAGCTGGGCTGAATCGATAGGCCGTTTTCATTAGGTACGGTGCCAGCTGGATCGCAGAAAGCAGCAAAGGCGATCATGCCTGCGTTATCCCCGGTTTGGTGTTTTTCAGCAATTAGCAGTGGTAAATTAGCCTTTTTTGCGGTTTCGAGGAAGGCGTGGCGTAGAGTGCGATTATTTGCCACACCACCAGAAAGCCCCAAACTTTTATATCTACCTCTTTTTAGCACTGATTTTGTTTTGAGTGACAAGGCATCCACCACTGCCTGCTGATAACTGGCACATAGGTCAGACAGATCAGCATCCAGCTGTTCATCCGATAATTTTTCCAATCGATACCGCAGACTGGTTTTCAGGCCGGAGAAGCTGAATTTCACTTCAGATGATTGAACCATGCCACGGGGGAAATCAAACCGGTCCGGACGGCCTCCTTTGGCGGCCTTTTCAATTAACGGACCTCCTGGATAAGGCATACCGAGTAATTTTGCTCCTTTGTCTAGCGCTTCACCAGCAGCATCGTCTACCGTTTCCCCTAAGATCACCACGTCGTGATCTGTTGTAATTTCAAAAAGAACCGTGTTACCCCCCGAAACAATCAGACCTAAGTGCGGTAACAGCTTTTGGAATTCTTGGTCGAAGCGGTCAGGTGCCTCGGCATGAAGTGGCAGGAACGGAGAAAATACATGACCACGGAGGTGATTTACTCCCACTAATGGTAAATCCAAAGCCAGAGACAAACTACGGCCGAGAGCGAGTCCAAGAGCCAGGCAACTAGCCAAACCGGGGCCGGTTGTCACCGCAACGGACGATAGAGCTTCCAAATCCACCTGAGTTTTTAATTGATTCAACAGCGGCACAAAGGCTTCCAAATGTTCCCTGCTCGCCAGGTCAGGAACAATTCCCCCGTATTTTTGATGAGTTTGAATTTGAGAATAAACAAGGTCCACCAACAATCCACCAGCCGAATCAAAAACAGCCAGAGCGGATTCGTCGCACGAACTCTCAATTCCCAAAATCATACCCGAACCATTGCCCTGGTTGACGGACGATCAATGAAAAAACGAAACCGAATTCTTTTTGCCCGAAATAAATTGTAACGCCCGATTCGATTCTCTTAAGTCCAGCCTTTTGCCCATTTCCCAACATGTTCGATAATCTGACCGAAAGAATTGGAAAGACCATCCGCAACCTCCGCGGAGTAGGAAAACTTTCCGAAGATAACATGGCTGAAGCTCTTAAGGAGGTTCGTATCGCCCTACTCTCGGCGGATGTTCACTTCAAGGTAGCCCGCCAATTTGTAGAGCAAGTCAGAGAAGCCTGCATGGGCCAGGAGGTGTTGACTTCCATAACGCCCGGCCAGCAAATAGTTAAAATAATCAACGACGAGCTGGTTAAGCTTCTGGGTGAAGGAACATCCGGATTGTCCGAAAGCAGGCCCCTCAAAATCATGATGATCGGTCTCCACGGTGGGGGAAAAACCACTTCATCTGCTAAGCTGGCCAGGCATCTGAAAAAGCGTGGCATAAAACCGTTGTTGGTCGGTTGCGATGTATATCGACCAGCTGCTATCGACCAACTAGAAACGCTCGCCCAACAGGAAGAGGTCCTCTTTTTCGCAGACCGTAATTCCAAGGATGTTCCATCCATTGGCAAAAAAGCTCTCAAATACGGACAGAACGAACAAGCGGGAGTTATTATCTTCGATACAGCAGGTCGTTTACAAATCGACCAGGATCTGGTGGGTGAACTCAAACGCCTGCACGACACTATTCGTCCTGACGAAGTGCTACTGGTTGCTGATTCCGCCCTCGGCCAAGAAGCTGTGAATGTGGCCAGTCATTTTCACGAAGAAGTTGGTCTAACCGGAATCATCCTCACCAAGCTCGATGGGGATGCTCGCGGTGGAGCTGCACTCTCCATGAAGTCTATTACGCAAGTGCCCATCAAATTTGCCGGTACAGGTGAGAAGATGGACGACTTCGAAGTTTTTCATCCCGACCGCATGGCGGGCCGAATCCTCGGCATGGGCGACGTGGTCAGTCTGGTTGAGCAAGCTCATGATAAAATCGACCAGGACGAAGCAGAACGGATGGCGGAGAGAATGCGCCGTGCTGAATTCGACCTCAATGATTTCCTCTCCCAAATTCGCCAGGTCAAGAAACTGGGGCCACTCGATAAGGTCATGGGTATGATGCCCGGCATGAGCGATGTCCAGGTTGGCGACAAAGAAACCAGACAGATGGGCCAAACGGAGGCTATTATTCTATCAATGACTCCGTTTGAGCGCACCAAGCCAGGCATCATAAACGGAAGTCGAAGGGTTCGCATAGCCAATGGCTCCGGGACCAAAATCTCCGACGTGAATCAATTGCTCAAGCAATACAATCAAATGAAAAAAATGATGAAGATGATGCGCGGAGGCAATATGAAGCGCCTTCAAAAGATGATGGGCAAGAAAGGCGGCGGCAGGGGAGGCTTCCCAGGCGGCATGCCCGGCCGTTTCTAACTAATCAAAAAACACACCGTCACCTTATGAAATGATCATGACTCTCATCCTCCTCGATATCGACGGTACTCTGGTAGACTCCTTAGATCTAGAAAATAAGTACTTTCCGCAATCCGTTTGTGAAGGCCTTGGCTTAGCCAAAATTAAAACCAATTGGGACTCTTTTACTAATCCGACCGATAGTGGTATTGTCCGCGAAATCATGCGTGAAGAGTTGGGAAAGCTGTGCCACCCGGAAGATGTCGAGCGTTGCCGCTCAAAGTTTATCGAGTTGTTGACCGGCCACATAGAACGGGATCCACGTGCGTTTAAGCCGATTCCCGGAGCCCTCGAATTTATTGATTACCTGCAAAATCACGAACACTATCAATTTGCGGTTGCGACCGCCGGTTGGAGATTTACCGCGGAGCTAAAACTGGCTGTAGCCGGATTCGATTATGATGATTGGATTTTGTATTCATGTTGTGACTACGAATACAAAAAAGAAGCCATGAAGGCAGCCCATATGGAAGCGAGGCAGAAATATGGCTCCGATTTCGACAGGGTTCTCTGTATCGGCGATTCTCGAAGTGACCTGCGTTTTTCCAATGAACTGGGGTTTGAATTCCTCGGCCGGGGCGAGTTGTATTCCGAATCCAACGTATGGGGCGTGGAAGGAATCAAGGATTTTACCGATCTACGCCTGGTGGAAGGCAAAATTCATCGAGCAACACAAGTGCCATGAATCCGGAAATCAGGGCTGAAAGGATGGATGCCAATAAAACTGAAACAAAGTTAAACATCTGCCTTGCACTGGAGAAACCTTTTTGGAATATGACTTCTTTTACTCGTCCCACCCACTACTTAAGCCTGTTCTAAATGTCTCAAAAAGACGAGCACCTGGACTTCAATAACCTATCATACGACCAGATTCAGCAGCTCTTGCGAGACTACAATCTCGCCCTGACGCCAGAGGAAGCGCTGAAGATTCAAAACGAAATTCTGGGGCGCCCCCCTACCCTCGCTGAATGCGTTCTCTGGTCAATTCAAGGCTCTGAACACTGTTCCTATAAGAGTAGCCGCCAACACCTGAATGCTTTTGTCACCGATGGACCCAACGTAATTTTGGGACCCAAAGAAGACGCCGGTATTGTGGAGGTTGCGGTGGACGGCACTGGAAAGCGATACGGCATAGCCCTTTCGCATGAATCACACAACCATCCCAGCCAGATAGTGCCCTACGAAGGCGCCGCTACTGGAGTTGGCGGAAATGTCCGCGACGTTTGCTGCATGGGCGCCAAAGTGATAGCAGTGGGCGACGCCCTGCGGTTTGGCGATATCAAGCTGGCTAAATCCAAGTGGATTCACGAAGGGGTGGTTGCCGGTATAGCCGGATACGGAAACCCGTTAGGTATACCCAATGTTTGCGGAGATCTTTACTATCATCCTGGTTACAATGACAACTGCCTGGTCACGGTCCTGACACTAGGAGCCTTATGCGAGGATGACATCATTCACTCTTACGCTCCAGCAGATGCCGAGGGTTATGACCTCATTCTGATCGGAAAGCCAACTGACAACAGTGGTTTTGGCGGCGCCTCCTTTGCCTCTCTGGAATTAGAGGAAGAGGAGAAAGAAAAAAACAAGGGCGCAGTACAGGACCCTAACGCATTTCTCGAACGCCATATCCTGAAATCAACCTACGAACTCTGCAAAATACTTAAAGCCAAAGGACTCATCGACAAAGTTGGTTTCAAAGATTTGGGAGCTGGCGGCATCGCTTGTGCCAGCATCGAGATAGCCGATGGCGCTGGTTATGGGGCAGATGTATTTCTGGACGACGTTCATCTGGGCATGGACAACCTGCCTCCTGCCGTAGTCCTCTGCTCGGAGACTCAAGAGCGGTTCATGTGGGCTACATCTCCGGAAGTGACGCCGCTCATCCTTGAACACTATAATAAAACCTTTGATTTCCCGAATATCTCGGAAGGAGCTGCCGCCTGTGTAGTTGGCAAGATCAGGGGTGATGGCCAATACCGAGTAACGTATCGTGGAGAAACGCTTGTTGAGGCCAGAGCCAAGGATGTCACGGAAGGTTTGGTCTACGATCGACCCCACTCTTACGAGAAGCCCGCATTATCGGAACCTGACCTGCCAGAACCCAATGATTACGCACAAGTGCTGCTTGATCTTCTAGCTCACGAAAATATTGCTTCGCGTGCAGCTATTTTTGAGACCTACGACAAACAGGTGCAGGGAAACACGGTCGTCGAAGCAGGTAAAGCCGACGCCGGCGTCTTAAAACCATTTCAAGGCGAGGAGTATCCTGAAGAAATCCGCAAAACCGGAATTGCGGTCACCATGGACCAAAACCCCCGTTATGGATTGATCGATGCGCGGCAAGGAGCTATCAATGCGGTAGTGGAAGCATTTCGCAATGTTGCGGCAGTTGGCGGATCGCCTCAAGCGGTTACAGATTGTCTTTGCTTTGGCAACCCCGAGAAGGAAAGCCAAATGGGTATTTTCGTCGCGAGTGTTCAAGGCGTGGCAGATGCCTGTAAAGCTATAGACTTGAAGGAACACCCGGGATCACCCGTTCCCATTGTCGCCGGTAATGTGTCATTCTATAACGAATCCAAGGCCGGTAGTATCCCGGCCAGCCCGGTGATTGGCTGTGTGGGGAAATTGCCCGATGTTTCAAAAGCGATAACCGCATCCTTTAAACAAGCTGACTCCGAGCTCATCCTGGTCGGCGATCGGAAAAATGAATTAGGTGGATCCGTCTACTACGATCTGCATGATGAGCTGGGTGCCAATGTGCCTAATCCCGGCCTCGACGAAGTTCAGGCTCAACTTTACTCGGTAATCGACCTGATCGACGCTGGCCTGGTAGCTGCTTCCCACGATATTTCCGATGGCGGTCTCGCCGTAGCCATAGCCGAAATGAGTTTCGAAAACCAAATCGGATGTGAAGTCAGCATCGAATCAGATTTGCCATTATCTCCTATATTATTTTCCGAGACCGGAGGCTTTATCTTGGAAATTTCTTCCACTCATTTATCTGATGCGCTTACTCTGCTCAATGAGCGAAACCTGGCGTACCAACGCATTGGCACTACTACTTCAACTCAACGACTAAAAATCCAAAATGCAATAGACCTAGACCTGACCCAGGCAAAAGAACGCTGGGAAAACGGATTACGCGAAAAATTATTATGAGCAAAATTGATTACAAATCTGCCGGTGTAGACATCGATGCCGGAAATGATGCGGTCGAACGCATTAGACACCACGTCAAAGGCACCTTTTCGAAACATGTGCTTACCGGCTTGGGCAGCTTCGGTTCTATGTTCGATCTCACCGATCTCATCAAGGGCTACGAACATCCGGTGATGATTCAGAGTATCGACGGAGTCGGCACTAAGGTCACGGTTGGCAAAATGGCGGGCAAGTTTTATGGACTCGGTATTGATGTGGTCAGTGCCACCAGCAACGACATAATAGTCCACGGCGCAACCCCGCTCACCTTTCTTGACTATGTAGCCAATCAGAAGTTGGTCCCTGAAATCGTGGAAGAGATAGTTCGAGGTATGGCCGATACCTGTAAAGAAAACGGAATCTCCCTGGTTGGAGGTGAAACGGCAGAAATGCCTGGTACTTACCAGCTGCACGAACATGATATTGTAGGCTGTGTAACGGGCCTGGTTGAGAAGGACAAACTCATCAATGGCTCCACTATCCAAGCAGGTGATTGCATCATCGGTCTGGCTTCCTCCGGTCTTCAAACCAATGGTTACTCACTGGCTCGCAAAGTCTTTTTTGAGATAGGTGGCTATACAACTGAGAGCAATATTTCAGAACTCGGAACCACAGTGGGTGACGCCCTTCTAAGACCACACGTTAATTACAAGCTTCCGGTCTTTTCTTTGCTCGAGTCAGATGTTGTTGTGCATGGCATGGCTCACCTTACGGGCGGAGGATTTATCGAGAATGTGCCACGTGTCCTGCCCAACAATTGCCGAGCTGAGATAGACATCCGTTCCTGGCCAAATCTCCCGGTGTTTGAGTTGATACAAAAAATCGGTAGGATCGACATTCACGAGATGTATCGGACATTTAATATGGGAATCGGGTTTATATTCGTGGTGCGAGAAAGCGATAAAGACGCGGCAATGAAAGTCTTGAGCCAGTTTACGGATATTCCGGCATATGAGATTGGAAAGATAATCGAAGGCCCCTGTGACGTGCATTTACACAAATGATAAAAATCGCCATCATTCAGTTTCCGGGAAGTAACTGCGAGACCGAGTCAATCGCAGCCGTCCGCCGGGCCGGTATGGAGCCGGTGGAGTTTCTCTGGAATCAATCCTACGAATTGCTGGAATCTTTCGACGGTTACGTAATTGTCGGTGGATTTTCTTACGAGGATCGATCAAGAGCTGGCGTTATCGCTTCACTCGATCCGGTCATGAAAATTATCCGAAAACAATCGGAAACCGGGAAACCGGTGTTGGGTATTTGCAATGGAGCACAAGTCCTTGTCGAAACCGGGATGGTTCCGGGCTTGAACAAGTATCGTATTGGAATGGCCCTGGCCCCGAACCGTCGTGAAAAAGATGGGCATATACTGGGGACCGGATTCTACAACGTCTTTGCCAATCTAAAGATGACGACTGAGCCCGGGAAAACGGCGTTCACACGGCACTTAAAACCGGGCGATACCATTCACATTCCTCTGGCCCATGCCGAAGGCCGGTTTGTCATTCCAGACGAGTTACTGGCGGAAATGATCGACTCTGGACAAACTCCCTTTCAATACAGCGATAGTGAAGGCACAGTTCAGGATAGTTTTCCTGTGAATCCCAATGGCTCGGTCCACAATTTGGCGGCTGTGTCCAATCCTGCAGGAAACGTCATGGCAATTATGCCACACCCTGAACGCGTTCCGGCCGGTGATCCGATCTTCTCTTCTATGCGGGAATACATCGAAGGACGCCAAATCCACGAACCCGTTTCCTGTAGTTATAATCCGCCCCGAGCTCAAGTGGGCGAATATCAGTC
>JAPUIL010000144.1 GCA_027297085.1 Verrucomicrobiota bacterium
CGCGGCCGCTATCGACAGCGCCCGATTCCGGACCGTAGCGAGTTCCCTATGTGGGAGAACAATCCGGTCTACAAGGACGACGTTTTTACTTTCGCCAGGATTCGCTACACACCACACTACTTCCGCGGTTGGGACGGTGACTACCCGGAAGCTGACTGGAATATTTCTTACCGCCTTCAGCAGCTTACTTCGATCAAAGTAAATCCCAATCCGGCCATCATTGAACTGACTGATCCCGAGTTAACCGAATATCCGTTTATCTTCATCATTGCCCCGCGCTCAGTAATTTTCAGGGAAGATGAGGCGCTTGCCTTGAGGAAATATTTGCTCAACGGCGGATTCCTGATGGTGGATGAGTTCTGGGGAAGAGAGCAATGGGATCACTTTTATATCCAGTTAAAGCGCGTGTTGCCTGATCACGAGCCAAGGGAGTTGTCACTGGACCACGAGATCTTTCACATTGTTTTTGATCTGAAAGAGAAACCCCAGGTTACGGCTATTCACTTTTGGCGGCAGGGTCTTAAGGTTCACCCTGTTGCGGGAATCGAGCTGGACCCGGATCCTCACTTTTACGGCATCTTCGATCGAAAAGGACGGATGATGGTATTACTTTGCCACAACAATGATCTCGTCGACGGCTGGGAACGGGAAGGCGAAGACGTGGAGTTCTTTCGTCAATACTCTGAAAAGTTTTCCTTCCCCATGGGGATAAACATTTTTTTCTACGCGATGACGCATTGAGTCCGTGATATCGAAACGCCCCTTGCTCTGCATCACATGGAATGTGTCGCCAAGCTCGGTACGATTTTTTAAACAGTTGGGTTATTTGATTGGCGAATTGGCGGATGCCATTTTCTATTGAGTCATCTATCCCAAATTCCACTCATGAACATTTTCATCCTCCGAACCCTAATTGCTACCTTAACACTCCTCTGCGCGGTTTGTAGTCCGACCGTGGCACAAGCCCAAAGCAGTCAGCCAAACATCATCTTCATTCTGGTCGATGATTTGGGCTGGGGAGATCTGGGAGTCTTTTACCAGAATTCGCGTTCCCAGGACAGAAAACATGCTACACCAAACCTGGATCAATTTGCGGCTGAAGGTATGCAGTTGAGGCAGCATTATTGCCCGGCACCCGTTTGTGCGCCCTCCAGGGCATCGCTGCTTTCAGGCAGACACCAGGGTCACGAACCCATTCGTGATAACCAGTTTGATAAAGCACTCGCCGATTCCCATACACTGGGCACCGTATTGCAAACCGCCGGCTACCGAACCGCTATGGTGGGGAAATACGGACTACCCGGAGGTGACCGGGAATTATACGACATGGCCCAGTGGGTTGCCTACCCAACCAAACGCGGATTCGACGAGTTTTTTGGCTATGTAAAACACCGGGACGGCCACACCCAGTATCCGGGCAATGATTATCCACGCGGCGACTCTGAGCTACACCGCACGGGCAAACCGGTATTTCATAACGAACAAAAACTCGAGGAGGAGCTGGCCGGGTGCTACACCACCGATTTGTATACCGCATTCGCCAAGAAATGGATCGTTGAGCATCGCCAGGATCATCCCAAACAACCATTCTTTCTCTACTTGGCTCACAGTACGCCGCACGCGGCTTTGCACACACCCTCTACGCCGTATCCCAAAGGCGGCGGATTACAGGGAGGCATTCAATGGATCGGCGAACCCGGAAGAATGATCAATACGGCGGGCAAACCGATTGATTCCTGGATACACCCTGACTACGCGGACAAGGACTGGATGGAACAGGAAAAACGCTTCGCGACCATGGTGCGTCGAATTGATTCATCTGTAGCTGATATCCTCCACACCCTTCGCGATCTCGGCATCGATCAGGAAACCATTATTGTTTTTACTAGCGACAATGGCCCACACAAGGAAAGCTATATCGAGGGATTTACTTACAACGCCAATTCTTTCGATTCGTTCGGGCCGTTCAATGGCATCAAACGCGATGTATTGGAAGGGGGGATACGTATGCCGACCCTGGTTCGTTGGCCGGGCCAAATCCCCGCAGGAGCGTTGAATCAAACTCCTTCCCAATTCCATGACTGGCTACCTACCTTCGCCGGTTTGGCAGGCGTGCCAGGACCCGCGTTATCCGACGGAGTCTCTCTATTACCCTACCTAACCGGTCAAGGAACCGTTCGCGAAAGCTCAGTTTATGTCGAGTACTTTAACGGTCAAGACACACCCACTTACGAAGAGTTTGACCCTCGCCATCAGGGCAGGCCCCGAAATCAAATGCAGGTTGTATTCGTAGATGGATTCAAAGGCATCAGGACTGATATCCAAAGTCACGAAGACGATTTCGAAATCTACGACTTGGTAAAAGATGGACGTGAAAGCACAGATCTTTCAGGCAGCAATGACTACTTCACGACTTTGCAGCAGCGGATGAAAGACCGGGTGCTTCAAATGCGCCGGCCGAACAAAAGTGCTCCAAGGCCTTACGACGATGCCTATGTTCCGGGAGTTGACCCAGCATTGCAGGACAGAAAAGTAAGCTGGGCCGTGTACCAGGGAAATTTTCCTTGGGTACCCCAAACCTTTGATTTGAAACCGGTAAAACGAGGCACGTCACAGAAGGTCGACCTGAATGTACTTACACGAGATTACAATGTGGTGGTTGAATATAAAGGATTTGCGACCATTCGGACATCGGGTGAATACACTTTCCAAGCCGACTCGGACGGTGGTGCCATTCTTCGAGTGCATGACGCGGTGGTTGTTGACAACGAATCAGTCATCGACGGGAAGCGGCAGACCAAGGGCAAAATACTCCTTCAAAAGGGTGTCCATCCTTATACGCTCACCTACCTACGTGGAACCGAAGGGAAGGCGAAGCTAAAATTTTCCTATTCGAAATGAAGCAAGTTATGAAACGCATCAGTTTTCTTTGCATTAGTTGGTCTCTTTTCTTTGCCGGTCTTCGCGGCGCCGAACGACCAAACATCTTGTACATCATGTCGGACGATCATGCCGCGCACGCCATCAGTGCTTACGGTGGACGATTGGCAGAAGTGGCCCCGACTCCGAACCTCGATCGATTGGCCGGTGAAGGCATGCGTTTTACCAACGCTTTTGTCACGAACTCGATTTGCACACCAAGCCGGGCCGTGCTCTGGACAGGAAAATACTCCCACGTGAATGGCGTTTATAAATTCACCGGGCTTGATCAGAGTCAGCCAACGCTACCAAAATACATGCAGGCGCACGGTTACCAAACCGGGTTTGTAGGGAAATATCACCTACATACCAATCCGGTTGGATTCGACCA
>JAPUIL010000145.1 GCA_027297085.1 Verrucomicrobiota bacterium
CGACAGCGAAGCGAACAACAAGGGCAATTACGTAACGGCATTTTTAGTGATGTTTAAAAATTTTATACTAATATCCCTAACAGACTGATTCGAAAGGAGATAAAGCCTGCTCTTGTTAAGGTGTCGCCTGCGGCTCGGCACGAAGGCGTATGAAACGTTAGAGTAACCTGTCTGAACAATCTAATATTCTTCTTGTTTATACTGATCATTGGCTTGCTTCTCTCTCGTGATGCGTGGGACATCCCGCTAAACCTCCACTTTGGATCAGCCGGCCGAAAATAGTACCCAGTACACGAATACAAATGCGGAATTCCTGGTCTGTGTACAGGCCGGCCGCACACTCATGATGGGCACAACGCCTCGGACGCATGGCGATCGTGTTTTTCAGGAGACACGTTGGTGCTATGGACGACCGAGTTTGGCAGAATGCCCATTCGGCAAAACGGAACCGTGGATCGCGATCACAACCCGGATGGATTCACTCTCTGAATGATGAGTGGTGGTGTGAAAGGTGGAAACAGCTACGGCGCCACCGACGAATTCGGCCGCCGTGCCAAGGTTAATACCCAACCTCCATATGGGAATTTTAATCGACTGTGCTCCACATTCTGGGCCTCGACTACAAACAACTATCCTGGCATCACAACGGCCTTGACCGGAGGCTTACTTACTTCATGGTCGTGTGATAAAGGATGTGTTAGCTTGATATCAACGGCCAGTTTCCCGAAATTTCCCGTCTACAACAGTAATACCCTTAGCCGGCCTCCAGGGTCAGCTGAATGCGGGATCCATGGTCTTCGGGATGATCCTTTATGTCATTAGAAAAAACTTGAATTTCTCCGTGGTAGCTCAGCACAAATTTTTTAACCAGAGGCATACCGTAGCCGGTCCCTGTTTCCTGGGAAGTTCCTTTACGGCTTGTTGGTACCGTTAAATTGAAGAGGTTATCGACGATAGTTTGAGGCATACCAATCCCGGTATCAGCCACGGTAAATATAACCTTATCGTCCTCTTTCCTAGCGGTGAAAGTGATGGTTGATTTCTCCATGGAGAACTTTACAGCGTTGCTCAATAGATTGCCCACTACTGAATTGATGAAAGAAATACGTTCCACCTTTACAAAAATGTCAGGATCAATTTCTTCGGTGATGGCGATGCCTTTCCTTTCCATACGCTCTGTAAATACGGAGGCTGCGTCGGCGATTGCTTCCTTTAAATTTAAGGGGTTGAGTACCCACTCCTTTATGCCGTCTTCGACAGCTTGTAACTGCCTAACCATATTGGTGAGTTCGATGGCTTTTTTCAAAGAGTTGACTACCGATTCATAGTGCTCAGTTAGGATATCAGGTTCATCCCGACACAGTTCGAGCAAGGTCAGAGACGCACCGATAGGGCCTGTCAAATCATGACACATAATATGAATCAATTCCCGCTGTTCGTTTACTTTACCCATGGTCAAATCCTTCTGCCTTTTCAGTTGGAAGTGAGTCTTCACCCGGGCAGCAAGCTCCATTGGAAAAAAGGGCTTAAAAAGATAATCGACGGCTCCTGCCTCGAAACCTTTCATCATTGTCTGGCGGTCCTGAATGGCGGAATAAAGAATAACCGGTACATGCTGGAACTCCGGGTCCTCTTTAAGTTTACGGCAAAAAATGAAACTGGATTCGCTTTCGTCAAAGGTTTCGCAAAGAACGAGATCGATTTCACCGGAAGTAACCTGTGAAATTGCTTTAGATGGATGGTCGCTATGAGTGACCGTGCAATTGCCAGAATTTCGAAGAATTATTTCGATTACTTTG
The DNA here is from genome assembly GCA_027297085.1 of Verrucomicrobiota bacterium. GTDB lineage: Bacteria > Verrucomicrobiota > Verrucomicrobiia > Opitutales > UBA2995 > UBA2995. Next base: position 1,800 of record JAPUIL010000145.1, read on the forward strand.
GCAGTTTCCCTCACATCATCGACAACGAGAACTCGCGTTATATCTGGCAGTGGAGTAATCATTGCGCGAACACCTCGTTCGTGACTTCAAGGAAACGATCCTGCGCTGTCTTCACGATTTCCCGAATTGCTTTTTCTGAAAATTCGCCGACTTTGGCCAAATATTCATCATCCGGTAATTCGTAACTGCTATTGATAAAACCCCGACCCACAACGTTCGACAAATTTACTGAGTAGTTGAGTAGATAGGTCATTCGATCGGGCTTTGAGGCTTCTTTTGGATTTACGTGGTAGCGGATCACTTGCAGAGCTTCGGTCGGGAATTCCAATTTCTTGAGTAGTCGACCGCCAGCTTCCCCATAATGAAATCCCACAACGGCTTCCTCCCAATCGACAACTGGAATGGTTGGATCCCAATAAATATCTACGCGAAAATCTTCCAGGATATTGTTGATCACGACTCGGCCGATGCAGTGGAGGATGCCTAAAGTGGCTGCCTTTGACTTATTCATCTTACTGTCTCGGGCAAACTCTTCCATCAGGAGCGAAACCATGAGACTTTCCGTCCACAGATCATCTGCGGTCACACCGTATTTTTCAAGATCGCTGCTGCAGAGTTCCTTCGCAAGAATCAGGGCTACCACGCGCAAAACTTCGTTGAATCCGATACGGGTCAAGGCTGTGTCCACATCAGAACATTTTTGCGTGGACGCATAAAAAGAACTGTTGCTGATTTTTATTATGTCCACGGTCAGGGCTGGTTCAGCTCGTATTAAGCCTACTACATTGTCCAAGCTCGAATTCGGATCATCCAGGTAGTTGGCAAGTTGAGACAGAACTGCCATGTTGGGATAAAGATCCTCAACATAATTTACAGCCTCCGCAAAATCTCTTTTTCGGCCAACGTCCATATCTTATTAAAAAAACAATGAGTTAGGAATAATAGTATATATTTTCGTATTCTAACAAAATGTGACGTTTAATAAATGCCCTTTTGAAGGTTAAAATCGACATGCGCGAAGAGCTGCGTTCCAGCCCGCAACCCGATTGGTCACCTAGTTATCTACGCTCCCGCGCTAGCTTGCGGCCTGCTCCTTGCTCTTCATCACATCTCTGATTTTTTGAAACTTTTGGGTAAAGACTGTGCTATGTTAATGTTGTAATGTTTTACCATCACTTGAATCTAGGTTAAAAATTGGATATGGGATATAAGACTTTGGTCGTATGTGCCTCCCCTCCGCTGCGGCGGCATCGAAGGTTCAAAGGTTAGAGGGATTGAACCAAACCCAACCGCTGTACCGAGGCTTCAGCTGACACATCAATAAGCAAAGAGCGTGGAGTATAGAGGTTTTGGGTTTGCTGGTGTAGTGGACAGATATTGACACATTGTTAAACGCTGAACAGTTAAATAATGAGTTTCAGAGGTAAAGATAAATATTCAGAATAAGCGTTGCTGAGATTCGCGCTGTTCATTGGATTCAAGATGAAGACATTTCTAAGGCTAAAAGGAGCGCCACATGTGTGTCCAAATCGTGTGAATACGACCAGTCCAGCTGTTTTTCTCAACGAATTTTCCGGATTCCAATTGTTGGATTTATAAAGTTTCTCGAGTGCCTGAGATTTGAAAGCGACGGCCGAGGGATCCGAAAGGATCGTTATGGTTAATCCGTATGGTTGCGGTCGCTTGAGGATACCCAGTACGGCCAGTTGGTTGTCCGCTACGCCTTCACATTTTGTCCTTCGTATGTAAGGTGAAACTGAATCGGATTTCCCCAACATGTGGACGATTGAGTCAAACACATGACCTACCAGTTCGAGCATGCTACCACTTGTTAACTGGCCGTTGTCTTAGCTTTTGATTGCTGAATCAAGTTTGTCCATCACACAATCGATATCCT
>JAPUIL010000146.1 GCA_027297085.1 Verrucomicrobiota bacterium
TTTTTTGAATTCAAGTGATCTATTATTAACTCAATCTTTGTTCTCCTAACCAATTGGTATCGGAGGTAAGTCAAAATACAGCTCCATTAGATTATAGAATCGACCAAGTTTTTGAACTTTCTCAGCTCCTTTGGAAGCGAGATTTAGCACTTTGTTGATCCGTGAGTTTTCATCAGAGAGATTATCAATGAATTCTCCTATTCGACTTTTCGTACAAGCAGGTAGTTCTTTTTAACCTTCTGATGCAGCCTTTTCCAATTCCGATAATGCATTATCCACTTTTTCTAATTCATATTTTATACGCTTTTTTTCCTGAACGGTTGCCAAAAAGGTTTGTTTTGCAACTGTCTCGAAAGGTGCGTCACTGTCCGCGATTTGCTGTCACACTATAACATTGATGCAATACACACTTCTGTCAAAGGGTGCATAGGAGATAACACCTTTCGTTTCAGCGGGGCATTTTTTGCAGCACATTGTCGATCAGGATCCGCACGACCTTAGGACGGGTGTCGGAAACACGCCGCAGGTTCAGGAAAAGTGTGGGAGTTGAGTCCACTGCTAAGCGAACGGCCAGCTCGATATCCGCGAGCACCTTCTCCTTAGTTGCTTCAGCCAGGTAGTCGGCTTCAAAGCGCTGGACATCTAAACCCGAGGCCTCAGCAAGCGAGGTGAAAGTATTCGCATCCTCGTAAAGATCAGTCTCAAATAATTTGTTATGGAAAGGCCAGAATCTTCCTTGCTTGTGGGCAGCAACAGCCGCATATGCGGCTTCACAAGCATTTGGGTGCAGGTCCCTTTTCATAATTGGGTTGCAGGTTTTGTCAAGAGGGAAATGTTTGAAGACTACCTGAATCTTTTTTGCATATTGTTCGACCAAAGTATACAATTCACGAGCATAGCCTCGGCACGCCGGGCACTGGAAATCGCTGAACACAACAATCTGAACAGGTGCATTTGCCGGGCCCAAGGTGGGATCATCGGCGTCAACTGGGATGACCTGTTCTGTACTTGCCTCAAACTCCGCTAGAACTTGCTGGGGGTTGAGCGCACCATTGTTTAAAACCGCGCGGGGCAGTGATTCAATGAGCACCCATTGATACAGAACCGCTGCGACCAGCCCGGTAGTAAAGAATCCGAGCAGCTTCCAACGCGCCTGAGTTGGATCAGCTGTTTTGCCTGAGAGCAGATATTTGCCCACTGCCGAGAGTGCCTGAAACAGTTGAGCAATAGAACGGTCGGTCAAGCGCTTCAAGGAGAAGACAAGCGCCAGGTTGATAAGGTGCACCAAAGCACAAAGAGGACAGAACGGCGCCTTGCCAGTCAGCATAATCCCGGCCAAGGCGAGAGTTAGGAAAAAGGCCAATAGTGCCAGCAAAAGCGTGGCGAAGTGAGCTTCGAATTCGAAAGTCTCGCCAAGGAAGCGTGCAAGAAATAGTAATGTGGCTAAAGTACCGTAGTAAATCAATCCCCAGCCAGCAAGCGGCAGGCCAAACTGGGAAGATGCAGGGCTTCTCAGCGCCGCATCACAACCCACGCCGAATAGAGCCGAGCACACATCGACGCCCAAATTGGGCCAAGTACCGGTAAGCACAATGTGGCCCCACAGGAGATAAACAGAAATAATCAGGCCCGACCCCACGAGAATTAAAGAAATTGTTTTTGCACGAAATAAAATCATCTTACTCCATTGTGACTATTTTGGAAGGTCGAGCGCCGGATTAAGTTCGAAAAAATCGAATGGTCTGAGCTCAAACTCGTTCCAAGTTGTAGGAAGTACAGGCCAATCTTCCGCCCGCACTACATGGTGAAATCCGAGTGTGTACCAGAGCACGATATCGGTATTCACGATAGGACGATTGGCACTCGTCCAGTGCGGAAGGCCGTCACCGCCTTTGCTTTGGTTGGGGTACGTCCCCGCTACATACCGTTCCTGTGGGTTGTAAGGGGTCACCCAGAGATGAAAATCGGTGAAGCCGGCACGCTGCTGCGGAAAATCATCCGGGCTCAGAAGCGAGACTGCGTTTGCTTTGGGTTTTAACTGGTAGCTAACCGGGTAGCCAAGTGGCCCCAAAACGTTGGGATTGATGACCCGCCAGAGAGCGGGCTTTTCAAGGCTGATCCGTAGCTTCGCCGCTTCCTCCGTGGCAGCAGTACGCGAATCAACAACCCAGACGCTCTTCCTAGGACTTTCATTGCCCAACCGTTTGGTTTTCAAACGCTCGTTGAGGAAGCTATTCTGCTGGCCATCGACATCTAAGTCGAGTCGGAAACAAAAGAAGTGGTCGTGGTTGACTGCCACGGTGTGCTCTGCAACCATATGGCCGAAAGCTATATCATGGCCATCTTTATCGTCGGCGATCATGCGGCTATTGACAGCCTTGACCTGCTCGACACCGGTAGCACCAATGGCAACCTTAATCGTTCCATCCTGCCGGAACACCCAATCGAAAATGTAGTCATAATTCCCTATAGCAGAAATGGAACGCAAAACGAGTTCTGTGCTCCTGCGAACCTCACTCTGGCCGTTCACCGCCTCATAGTGCCGCCATGCGATGTCCCCGGTGTAGCGTTCAAAAAGGCAGGCAGCACGTTCCTGAGTATAGGGGTCTCCCCAGTCATCTGCGAAGATGGCATCGAAGAACACGGTATTGGGCGGACAATCTAAGCCCGGCTCCAGTTGTGCAGCGAGTTTGCCCACTCCGTACTCGCCAGCGTCCATGTAGGTTTTGAAGTACCAACCAACGTCTGGGTCCATATAGGGTACAAATAGCTCGGATAAAGAGCCCTGGTACAGCACTGATCGCAATTTGCCATGGTCGTTATAGTGCACCATAGAAACTATGAGTCCAAGACGCGGATCGAGTCGGAAATGGAATTGCCATTTTTGCCAACTCACTATATGACCTTCGACTTTGAAGCTTGGACCTTGCAGCTGAGAGATTGAGATTGGGTTCGGTGGCTCTCGTAATTTACCTACTGAGTGCTCATCAAAATCGACCGGAGATTTTGGAATGGGAACTATCCCATTGTCGATGACCCGCACAACTTCACCTTTGTGATAGTCAACGACAGCGATCAAACCTTCAATCGGCCGGCCCCAAAAGTTCTTGGTTCCAGAAGATTCGAAACAGACAACCTTGACCAATCGACGCCCTTCCTCCTCTGCTGTGCCGTAATAGCCAACCGTATGCGGAATACAGACCACGTCTAGGAAATCAGTGATGCCGCGTTTGCGAATGGCCTCCTGCCACTTTTGATTCGCCCGGACTATTCTCTGGGCAAACAACCACTCCTCAGAAAGAAGGATGCCCGGCTCGAAACCTTTGACTTCCTTCCAAGAGACCACTTTTCTGCAGGTAATATCAACAACCGCCTCGAAGGTCTGAGGACCTTTCTTGACAATGACGAACGCTTGCCTCGGTAGTGCCTCACCCGGTATCCACCGCCAGACTTCAGCTTTGCTTGGCTCGTGGAGGGTGATTAGGGGATAAAGACCGGCTTCATCGACGTAGTTTCCTTCCCTCAATACCGTAATGACCGATGAATACTCCTGCGTTGTAAGTGGGTCCATAGGATGCCTTACAGACTCCGTGGCGAGCACTTGGCTACCCCAGGCCATAAGCCACATCCCCACCACCAGGGCAGCAGCCAAAGATTTAAGCACTGTATCAGATGCTTTAATTAATGGAGAAGTTTTATGCATTGGCTAGCTCACCCTTAGTTTACCCAGAAGCTATACGACGTCCAGTAGCTTTCCCAGTCTACGTCAGGGTCAGAGCAAGGGTAGAGGTGGACGAGACGAAGCAGCCAAAACCGTTTCCGGTCGAGTTTAAAGCGGGCGATACCAGCTTCATTTGTATGCGCTTTGGAGGTTGAGACTAGTTGCTTACCGTCCCCGCTGAACGCCGTCACGAGCTGATCGGCTAGTGGTTTGCCATCGAATAAGACCTGGACTTCCAGATCGTCGCCGGGCTCAAGAAAGTAGGGATTCTGCAATAGCAGGATTTCGAGTTTTTGTCCGACCACTTGTTTATGCAGATCTCCGTCCGAAGCGTCCCCGACCTGCACCAGGCACTTGAGGGTTCGCGCATAGCGCTCGGTCTGCTTGGGTTTATTTCCGATCTGGTCCTGAAACTTTTCCAACTTGAGCTCTTCGTGCTCCAGGTATTCCAAGAACTTCTCATTGGAGAACTCGTTCCATATGAAAGCGTGTTCCATAGTTACTAACGCCAGACCGTCAAAGTCCAGCTTTCGTTTGAGGACAGGTTTTACCCATTGAAACATGTCCGGCAGCTCACTGAGCAAATCGATCGACTCAGTGGGGGTTATCAATACGTAGCTGGGGGTCATACGCGTTAGTAGCTCTATTTCCATCTCAATAGCCAGCTCAGAGCCCGCCAACTGGCGCACGATTAACGTATCCCCCTTCGAAAGAATAAATTGATTGGGGTAGAGCCAGATGTCGTGTGAATACGCTGCGATAACCAGAAGAAGAGAAAAGATAAAGGTGATTGTCAGTCCAGCAATTTTCTTACTCATTCAAGTACTCTGCTTTTTTCGTCACGTGACTGGAAACAAAAAAATCCCCCCGACTGGCAGCCGGGGGCACAAGATCATCGCTAGACATTAACCGACCGGGGAGGCGTCACTATCAAAATATACCGGCACCCGAAGGGCATCCCGGCGTGCCGTCCACGGGATTATTGGCTTGGTCGGCCTTCCCATCTCCGTTGGTGTCCGTCAAATCGGTACAGGAATTCCCAGTCATCCGAACAAGCTCAGAGTCACAAGCTGGTATCTGAAAGTCGTTATGGCCCAGATGTCCGTCAAGGGCGGCGGCTCCCACCGTGATCACTTCGCCTTTATGGCAAACCTGCACTTTGTTGCTGGGCACGTGCGCCTTGCCCAATATGAAGTGTGACGCAGGAATCGCCAGCAGAAACGCTACGATGGTAAACAAAACAAATAGT
>JAPUIL010000147.1 GCA_027297085.1 Verrucomicrobiota bacterium
GCCTGGCTAACTGAACAACTAAATATGGGTGCCGCCCGATCTGTTAGTGCAATTTGCGGAGTTTACATGCGTGAAAAAGAAAAATCATGTAAGCATGCCAAATCCTTGAAAAACTTGATAATTGATTATTGACCCCGTTCAACTCAGCGTCAGTTCCCGCCAATTTTTTATGAAGAAGATGTGGCCCTTAATGGCTTTCATGAAGTTCTCGTAATCCTGGAGGGGGTTGTCCTCTTCAGTCAGGGTTTGCAGGTTGAAACCAACGAAGGTGACGCGCGAGTTTTCGGACTCTTTTGCGATTACTTCAAAGGGTGCATCCTTGGAGAAAATGGGAACCGCCTCTCCTTCGATGCGGGCGGATTTTAGATCTTCTTCCAGGTTGGCCCTGGCTTTATCCATTCCTTCTTTTTTTCGTACGATCAATAGCAAACGGATCGTGCAGTCCTTCCATTCGGAATTGGACTGCAGCAGATGAGCGAGGGTAAGCATCAGGGTTCCGTTTACTTTCGCACCCCACCATACATCGATTGTTGGATTGAGGGCGGGATCTTCTTTCTCGGCTTCTACAAACAACAGCAAACTTGTTTGTAGCTGAAGAATACGTTGCACGGTGCGGCGGAAGAGGGCATGCTTGATGGTATCTTCACTCCATCCCACCATCACCACGTTGGGTAAGAGCGGACCAACTCCACAGGTTTGAATGATAGCGGAAACACCCTCTTCAAAATCGTTGGATGACAAGACGATTGCCTCGGCCGACAGCTTGTCCTCCTCAATAAACTTTTCTATGGATTTCTTGGCGGAATTTCTTCGACCTATCGTTTTGGTCCAATCGCCGGTAAGAACCTGTGCCAGAAACATGAATCCCCGTTTGGATTCGAAGAGCGAGGCGAATTCCACCAGCTTCGTGCGCACCCTGGGATTTCCCGACAAAACGAGAATTATTGGACGCCAATTCCGCATGTGTTGCTGCGACTTATAGAACTTGAGCAATCCGAAACGAACCATGGAAAACCAAAACCCACTCCAGGTGTCGCCAAAGGCGGTTTAGTATTGGCGGGTGGTTAGAAAAACGTAGAGGCCCAGCATGAGGGCCGCTGCCGCTATCGATGCCCATGGATTCCACAGGAACATAACGAACATACAGCCCGCGGCGCCAGCAATGGAAAATATCCCGCGAACTTTAAAGGTAGGTCTGAAACTCGGATTGGCTACCCAGCGTTCGATACCGGCAACCAGATTGACCATGCCGTAGGTTGCCAGAAAAAACATGGAGATGATGGGGGCAATCAGGTTGAGGTCGCCTAGGATAATACAGGCGGCTGCCAGGAGACCCGAAACGATAAGGGCCATCCTGGGTTCTCCTTTTGGCCCAGACTTTTTTGCCAGAAAGCGAGGAAATACACCATCCATGGCGAGCGCCTGCAATGTGCGGGGAGCTCCGAGGAGACTGGCGATTGCCGAGCTGATAGTGGCGGCCCAAAGTCCCGCGTAAATGAGGGGTCCAAATGCGGAGATTTCCTCCATGACAAGAGCGTTTCCCACCAGGTCAGCGCGCGGGGCGCTTTTACCCAACCAGAGAATTTGCCCTGCATATACGATGAAGGTAATGATGACTGCCCAGAGTGTGCCTTTGGGAATACTCTTTGACGGATCTTTCAGATCACCCGACATGCTGGCCCCAGCCATCACTCCGGTGACCGCCGGGAAAAAGATAGCGAAGACCATCCAGAAATCAAATCCGGGCGCGTATGAGGCGGACCAATTTTCTGAAAGAAAATTGCCCGGTTTGAACCCAAAGAAAAATGAAAGCAGGGAAAGGACTAAAACAATTAGAATCAGATTCTGGGCTTTGATCGCCAAATCTGAGCTTACCCAGGATACGCCGAAAATTATTACCAGCGTGCACATGGCGATGAGTCGCGTATCCATTTCGGGAAAAAATGCGGTCAAAGATTCGGTGAAACCGATGATGTAGAATGCTACGGAAACCGCCTGTGCCAGAAATAGCGGTACACCGATGCTGCCACCAATTTCCAGTCCTAGACTTCGCGAAATTAAAAAATAGGCGCCTCCTCCACCCACCTTGGTGTTGGTGGCGATCGCTGAAAGAGACAGAGCGGTGAGCAGGGAAATGGTGTTGGCGATGAGCAAAATAATGAGCGTGTTGTATACCCCCGCCTGGCCGACGACCCACCCGGACCGCATAAACAGAATTACCCCGAGAATCGTGAGAACATTGGGCACGAATACTCCGGAGAAAGTCCCATATTTTGAAGGCTCCTTTGGGGGACTTTTTGTAGTTTCGGTGTCCATTGTTAGTATGAAAAAGACCGATAGTTAGCCGTTTTAATCAAATATGGCGTTTGATTTGCCAAATCGCATACTTGCGCTTAAAAGATCTTCCGGGAGAGCCAGCAATCAAAAAGGGGATCTGAATGACTTTTGTTGCCGAAACCTTGCAGCCACTGGGGCGCGCGTCTGGCAGTCTGAAAAAATAATCTGGCAGAATTTCGCTCAATTGAAGCATGAATTTCACACTATTAAGGATCTGTTAAATTGGGATCTCTGTTAATAGACCTCCGCTAATAGTGGATTTCCTCCATTTTTCTTTCCAATCAGAGTGTTTATCTCAATGATCGTTTGTTTTTATGTCCGAAAAGACCACCTGCAAAGAAGCTGTACTTCTAGGTCTCTACGATTGTCTTCTCTTTCTGATCAGGCTTACTCCAAAGTTAATGATTCCTTATGTTGCGCAAGGAGTCTGCTTCTTTGGGAGAAGATTTGTCAGGCGAGATGTAGGCATTCTGAGAGATAACCTGGAGCAGGTCTTAGATATTCCCAAAGGCTGTTTTGCCGCTGAGAAGTTCGAAAAACGAACATTCTTCAATCACGTTTGTTCTGCCCTGGAGACTCTCAAATCCTGCTGCAACCCCGATAAATTGCAGATAGAAGGTAAAGAAAAATTATCTGAATTGATCGAAAAGGGGAGAAAAGAAGGCTCAGGCTGCCTGTTCATAACAGCACACTTAGGAAGTTGGGAAGTTATTGGATGGGTTCTTTCCAAGCTCTCGAATTCTAAGTGCCATGTGCTTGCTCGACAACCCAATTGCAAAGCGTTAAGGCGGTTTTTTGAAAAGTTTCGGGATCGGCTTGGGATGGAGGTATTGTTTGCTGATCGACCACTGATCCTAAGGGACATGGTGAAAGCGCTAAAGTCCGGGGGATTTCTCGCTGTGGCTATGGATCAACGACCCGTCGGTGGCCGGAGAGCGTCTGTCGAATTTTTTGGAAGAGAAACGGATTTTGTATGTGGGCCTGCCATTGCAGCCGGCATGGCGGGCTGTCCGGTAGTGGCCGTGTTTTGTGTTCGCAAAGGCCCTATGCAATACGAGCTCATTTCACGGGAGGTCGTCCCCACCGGTCATGACATTTCTGATACAAATGAGCTAACTCAAATAATGGCTACTGAAATTGAGCGGGTGGTGAATCTGTATCCCGAACAGTGGGCGTGGCATTACGACCGTTGGCAAATTGAGGAATCGATCGCACCGGTCGTACCTGAGCCCGCATCTTAATAGATCCCGTTGCCGGGCTGCGAGTCTCAAGTTTCAACTTCAAGGCTCCGTTGACAAAGGGGGAGTTTGTTCTGTTACGCTGATGAGTAACAAATGAAGCGCGACAGATTTTTTCTGCTCTATAATCTTGAGGAAGAGGACTATTCTTCAAAGGGCCTATTGTTAATTGTGTACCTTTATTTTGGATCCCTTGTCTTTGCCGCTGTCGTGGCTCCGCTTGTGTTTCGACTAGTGCATTATCTAGATCCCGAAACGCAGAGCTATCTGGCGGGTAAGCCCTTTACCGACTACTTTAGTCGCGGTCGATTGTTGTGTTTACTGATTTTGTTTCCGGTGTTGATGAAACGGGCAAACTTGTTTTCGTGGAAACGGCTCGGTTATCTGAAGTCTGGGTGGAGTCATTTTTTCCGTTGGTTCCCAATCGGAATCGGCATGATGGGCATCATTTACGCTATCGATTTCAGTCTCGGCGTTCTTGAGCCTCGCACCGATTGGAACTGGGGTGGTCAAATTGAAAGCATTGGAGGGGCCTTAGTTTCCGCGCTGCTTATAGGCCTGATGGAGGAAACTTTTTTTAGGGGATTCGTATTTCGGACTTTTTATACCGCGCTCCGCCCCTGGTTAGCACTGATCGGTTCTTCATTATTCTTTGCCTACCTGCATTTCAAAATGCCCGACGAAGTTCTGGAACATGTGCCAGCTCATGAAATTGGGTTGGATGATGGCCTTGTCGCGATTTGGCATACACTGACAACCTTTGCCGCCAATTTTGACGAGTTGCTGTTTTTCAATCTGACTCTTGTTGGTATCCTTTTGAACTTAGCGTTTTTGTATTCGCGCAATCTTTGGGCTTGTGTCGGGCTTCACGCTGGCTGGGTCGTGATGATTCAAAGCTTTGTTGACACGTTTGATGAAACAAAAGGTGCGCACCCATTTTTTGGTACAGAAAAAGTCGCCGATGGTTATTTGGTTACGTTGTTCTTATTTTGCTTTATTGCCATTGCTATTTGGCTATTGCAAAGGCGTGGATCAGGATCAGCACCGTTGGACGAAAATTACGAAAGCAAATAGGCTCGCACGCTCGGATCTTCGGTTAGGCCAATAGCTTGTTGACGGGCTTTTTCAGCTTCTTCATTGCGACCAAGCTCGTTGAGTAGGTGAAATCGGAGAGCCCAAAATGGTTGATAATTGGCCACGGCCTGATGGGGAAGTCGGTCGAGTTCCGCTAGAGCAAATGAAGCATCCTTTGCTTTGGCCAGGGTTGAAGCCCGGCTGACGAGTGCGCCTATAGTGGGTGCGATTTGTACTAGACCTTCGTATAAAGTGGCGATGGTTTCCCAGTCAACCAGACCAGTGTTAATGCGGGCGGTGTGGGCGGATTGAATAGAAGCCTCGAGTTGGAAACGCCCGTGCTTACCCATTTTCGAGGCGGACATTAGCTCGTTTTCTGCTTCGTCAATGATTGGTCGGTTCCAGAGTGATGTGTCCTGATCATAAAGCGGGATAAATGATCCATCTCTTCCTCTGCGTGCCTGCTTCCTGGATTCGCAATAAAGCATTAATGCGAGGAGTCCTCGAGGTTCCGGTTCTTGTGGCATTTGTTGCACCAGTATTCTGGCTAGCCAGATTGCTTCGTCAGACAGGGAGTGTGCGAATCCATCTTGGCCTGCTACGTTTTCCCAGGCGACACCATAGGCTGCGTAAATGGCTTCAAGAACAGCGTCCAATCTCTCTGGGAGATCTTCGGGTTCCGGTATTGAAAACCGGATACGGGCGTCCCGAATCTTACGTTTGCCGCGAACGAGTCGTTGGCTCATGGCGCTAGGTTTGACCAGAAACGCAGAGGCCATGCGGTCTGCGGTAAGACCGAGAACCGTGTTTAGAATCAAGGGAGCGCGAATGCTTGAATCAATCGCCGGGTGAGCGCACACAAACATCAGGTTTAGGCGGTGTTCTGGAAAAGTTTGAGCCGGAGAAATATCCGCGGCTTTTTCTTCGGCATCCTTTGCGAGCGTATTGACAAGATTAGTACGCGTCTTTTGTCGTCGAATTTCGTCGATACCTTTTCTTCGAGCAACTGAAAGCAACCAGGCTTCCGGATTGTTGGGCTCGCCTCGCCTCGGCCAGGTTTCAAGAGCAGCAGCAAAAGCGTCGCTCAAGGCTTCCTCGGCCTTGATCACATCGCCCGATTGAGCTGCTAAAAATGCAAGGAGTCGCCCGTAGGATTCCCGGGCGACTCTTTCGACCTTCTGTTCGACGGTCGTCATAAAAAGAATGCGATTTCTGTGTGGATC
>JAPUIL010000148.1 GCA_027297085.1 Verrucomicrobiota bacterium
CTAAATCGCCAAACGTGTTATTCCCGGCCACAAAGCCACCACCTTCCGCTCCGAAAAGGGCGAGGTCGCAGTTAAAGAGCCCTGCGAGATTTAGTGTATCGCCTTGAGCATAGAGATTATCGCCAGGCGAAAACTTTTCACCCGCATGAACACGGGTAAATTGCCCCGCTTTTTCCCCGGCAAAAGTCGGAGATGCAAACATGGCAAGAGCAAGGCAGCTTACAAAAATGATAGCAAGTTTCATGATGGCATCTCCTTCCGTTCATTAATTTGGTGGGGAATTGGGTGGGAGGTGAACCTACTGCTTTAGAAACTTATTGTCAATTAAATTTTTCTCCCGTCTGAAGCCGTACGGGTAAAATTATGAAATCAGACTGGTTAAACCTAACATTCGCGCTTCACCCGCAAAGATGCAAACGCTACCCACCTTGAAATTAGAAATAGATTTTGAGTATGCCCTAAACCTACGAAAATGAACGTTAAGGTTAACCTGCCGAACCGCTCAGAGCAAAACTGATATAGGCAAATCACTTTCTACGCATTACCGAGCTTCAGTCGAAGCACAGCGGTTTGGTCAGGTTGAACCTCTTGTTATACTACCAATTGGTAATTTGCTACCCTTTCGGTCCCGTTCAAAATTGGATGAACCCACTTTACTATTCATTTTACCGGCCCAAAATAACGATCAAGCCAGGCAAGGCTCTCTTTGATAAGCTCTCTTCGCGGTATCACATGATCCGATTCGTAAAGTATCTGCCTTTTATCCTCGTGCGGCGTGCCCAAAAGGTCAAACATGGGCTTTGCGGAAGTCTCATAAACAACGCTCGCGTCATATTTTCCATTAAGCATTAAGGTAGGAATGGTCACTCGTGAAACGTAATTTATGCAATCTACTTCTGGCCTCGGTTTGTTGCGATCTAGAAACAAACCACCAACGTCCGTGATTGCAAGCTGGATTCGTTCTTCGACCGCGGGAATCATACTTCCAAACTTGCCTCCCCAGCTGAAACCGAAATAACACATTTTCTCTAAGTCGATATCCTGTCTGACTTCGAGATAATCGATGACTCGTTTAAATTCCTTGATCACTTTAATCCTGAAATCCTTCTGCCAGTGTGGGTCAGTAAAACGGGTGGACCCCAAAGGGTATTTGCGCTCAAAGGTACTCTTATAAACCGGATATACAACGGCTCGTCCATTTTTAACCAAAAATGAGAGCTTATTCGTAAATTCCCACCGATGTTCCATGTCCTCACTTGATTGCGCATAAATAGAACCTGCCCCTGGAAAATAAATAATAGTCTGATAGGGAGGGGTTGCATTCCTGGGCAGAAAAAGGTGGATAAACATACGCTCATTTTCATACGGTGTAGAAAAAGAGATTTTTTGATATATCCAACTTGGCGAGCTTTCGTCGGTTTTATCTATAGTCGCCTTCAGATCGATTTTACCGTATGAAAACATGCTCCTATAAACATCAAAAACGGCGTCGGTGACCGCGGTTTCTTCGTAGAAATTCCTGGCCTTTTTGGAGAGACGAGGTTCAAAGAGACTCTCGGCCAGGTTATCTCGCTCTGGATAAATAACGCAACGAAATCCATTTTTGGAAGAACGGTCAAACGGGTCCGCTTGGGTGATGTTGCGAAACATGTATGTTACGTCGTTCCAGGCGCCTCCACGAATGCATCGGCCTTTTTCCGATTCATTCCAACACCATTCCCTGACGTTTCCTGCCATGTCATGCACACCAAAGGAGGATATGGCCTCGGACATTCCAATTGGAAGCGGGCCCTTGCCACTGAAATTGCTCATCGAATAAATCAAAGTGTTAATATAAGTAAGATATCCCTCTGTTGCTGCGCCCCAATGGGTAATGGTCGGCAGGCTTTTACCCGCAAACTCGGCGTAAGCGGCGGCTTCATACCAGCTTATTCCGGAAACCGGATAGTCTTCCTCACCCTCCGGATACGTGCCCGCTTCCCACGCTGCCGGACCCAATCTCCCGGTCATATCACGCAAGTGGGCCAAGGCCGGCTCCCGGGATAGTCGAACTCCATTTCTTATGAATGGACGTTTCCAATATGTTTTGTTTTCATAGCCGCCCTCGTCCATGAATTGCTTAAACTGTTTATTGCTGACCTCGTATTTATCCATAAGGAAATCGGCAATTTCGCCGGTCCCCGCAATGGGTACCATATCCGAAGGCAGAGTTCCATGCTTAGACAATTTGTAAATTAAAGTGTCGGCAGGCCAGCTTTGGCTAAGGAAATCATATTCTCCTGCAGGCCAGGATGCCCTGTACTGGGTTTCGTACCCCGGCTTTACGATTTTCCAACGATACAGGTATAATGGCATGCGCATGCTGACGATGGGGCTAAGTCCAACGAACTCCCAGTCACTCTCAGGCTTGTCAAAAGGCTTTCGGTAAATCTCTGCCCCTTCAGGTTGTGTTTCGATGGTAAGCGTACCGGAACCGACCTGCATGAATTGTATCAGCTTTGGGTCGCCCGGGATGAATTGCTCGGCTTCCACCGCGAGCTCAAATGCTTCGATATTCTTCTCAAAGTAACCTTCATTCGTTAGCTTTTCGATCTTCGGCAGCGCCACATCCCTGGCCCAGCGAATTCGGTTTGAGCGGTAAATCTGTCTCATCAGCAAAAGAGATGCTATGAGGACGGCGAGCGCTATCGGAATGAATATAGCCGGTTTAAAATATCGTTTAACTTTGTTTGTCCCTGTGCCATCCAATCCGCGCAATTGAGATTGGATCTTCTCCAAATCTGTCTTGAATTCAGCTGCTGAAGCTGTGCGCTGGGAAGTGTCTTTCTGCAGGGATTGCTCCAGAAGGATGATAAGCTGCTCTGGGAATTGCTTTAGCTTCTCCTTGAGATTGAGGTCCTCATTTAGAATGGCATACATAATGGCCTGCTCGTAATCTCCTTTGAACGGTATTTCACCAGTGAGCATCTCGTATAACACAACGCCAAGGGCCCAGATATCCGTGCTAGCGCCTACTTCTTCGCCACTTGTCTGTTCTGGAGACATGTACGCCGCGGTACCTAGGGTCGTACCCGCCTTGGTCAGTTTGGTCAGTCCGGCAAATTTTGCCAAACCAAAATCTAGTATCTTGACGATGCCGTCCTTGGTCAGCATCAGATTCGAGGGCTTGAGGTCGCGGTGGACAATCTCTTTTTCATGTGCCTTGGCCAAACCCTCTGCCACCTGGATGGCAATACCGCAGGCTTCCTCAATGGGCAAGGGCGATTCTTGGATTATGTGGTCAAGCGTCTTCCCCTCATAATAATCCATGCACATAAAGATCTGCCCATCCTCTG
>JAPUIL010000149.1 GCA_027297085.1 Verrucomicrobiota bacterium
CACAGACGGTCTCGATTACTACAGCGGTATTGTTTACGAATCTCCGCCCATGTATTGGTGGCCCCACACCTTCGCGAGTACGCTGCAGGCGTGTATCGATCAAGGCCTTACAATTAATCATATCGAGGAATTCGAACACGATATCAGTAATAACTGGCCAGAATTGGCAAAGGCCGAACTTCGAATTCCGCTCTGTTATCAGTTAACAGCTAAAAAAGAATTGTAGGAGGGGCTTTACGCCCCGATTTCCCTTTAGTACCTTACTTTTCAAAAACAATCACGTTGAAAAGTTTTTTTTCAGAGGGTAGGGCTGCCTCGCCGAGGCGACCGCTGATTCAGTGTAGGAGAAGGACTTAACTTATATTCTCACTACCCGATTCTCGCTCCTAAATTATTGCGCGGCAGCCATCACTTTTTTGAACAGGTCGGCTGAGCGACCTTTGGGATCTTGACGGAAAAGTTTTTCCTGGTTGGCCATGATGTCGAAAAACTTGCTCATAATTTCATCGGTCAAATAGCCTTCAACATCGAAATCGGTGGGGATACTTACTCCAGTTGCCGCAGAGACTTTGCCGAGTAATCCTCCTGTATCTTTTGGGAGTGCTCCTTTTATTTTTTCAAACCACTCATCAGCCTGAGTATCCTTGATGGCATCCTTAACGAACGGAATCAGGTTCTGTTTCAGTTTAGAATTAGCTGTCGATTCAAGATAACGGGTCATAGAGTCGTCTCCACCTTTGATAACCTTTTCAACGTCTGCGATATTTATAGATCCGATAGTTTTGGCCAGCGAGTCCTTGTATCCGGACAAAGCACTGACGGTTGAACCGTTGAGTGATGAGGCAAAGCCTTTGAACAGGTCTGACTTCCCGGCAGATTCCAATGCATCCTGCACTTTTTCCAAACTGTCGGGAATCTGAATCGCCTTTTGGTTTTTAGCCAGATTGGTTATCTCAGATACCGTATTTTTTGAAATAGTCTGTATGGCATCTACCACGGCGGACTTCATATTCTCCATGGTCGGCTCGCTGGAGCTAGGCGCTGGCGCATCGGATGAAGCCGGGGCCGAGCTGGCAGAGTCCTTAGAACCACCGCAGCCTTGGACTATTAGGCTTATTGCAATTAGGACCAGTAATGAAGTGCTTATGGATTTCCAGGAGGTTGTTTTAATTTTTTTCATAATAAAGTTAATAGTGGAATTCGGCTGCTAAGGTGGAGGTTTGTTGGAGACAAGTCAAAGGGTTCCAGGTTTCCTGATTATTGATTTAAAATCGCATCAACCTCACAGCGAACCAGCCAGTCGGCGTGCAGGTCGAGAAGGTGTTTAACGACTTCTGGGTTTTGTTCCCCGAGCTCGTTAGTTTCGGTTCGATCCACGAAGGTGTCAAATAGCTCAATGGTTTTGCTACCGTCAGAAGAAACCAGTTTCCATTTGCCGTCGGTAACCGCCCAGCCTCTGGACCATTTCCAGAAAATGGGTTCCTTACGTGTTTCCGTGCTGCCTTGGAAAACCGGGTTGAGCGATACGCCCTGCATAGGGACTATGTTTTTTCCGTCGTAGGTTTTTGGATACGTGGCTCCTGTGATGTCTACCAGGGTCGCCATGATGTCGATGAAGTGCCCGCGAAACGTGCTGATTCGATTTGGCTTTCTAATGCCTTCAGGCCAGAAGGCTATAAGGGGAGTGCAGATGCCTCCTTCGTGACTGTTGTTTTTAAACAAACGGTAGGGTGTGTTGGATACATTGGCCCAATCGCGTCCCAAGGAAGCCCAGTAACCGAAGGAGCCAAGCGGGCCCGATTTAACTTCGGCTTTTCGCTCAGCATCCTCCCCGGAGGAACCATTGTCTGATGCAAAAAGAATGAGGGTATTTTCCTCTTCGCCCATGGACTGTATCTTTTCGCGTATTCTACCTATGCTCTGGTCGACCCGATCAATCATGGCAGCATAAACGGCCATGCGTTTGATTTCCTTTTCTTTTTCCACAGGATCGACTTTGTCCCAAGGGACGTGGATGGGTTCGGAACGTGGAAATGTTTCGTCGATCAAGCCGATGGCCTTCTGTTTTTTGTAGCGGGCTTTAGCGATGGCTTGGTAACCCACGCGGTAATGGTCGATGTATTTGGCCACGTCCTCCGGCCAAGCGTGTAATGGATCGTGTGGCGCCTGATAAGAGAGATACATAAAATAGGGTTTTTCCTCGTGGCGGTAACGCTCCATGAATCCCAGTGCCCAATCAGTGTAGGCGTCGGTGGAATAGTAGTCCTTATTGGGAGGTGTATAGGGCTTAAGCACCTTTTCGTCGAACGCGTAAGTTCGCCAGGGTTTGCTCTCGGCTTTGTTACCGGGACGTGGTTCGCCTTTGCGCTGGTTCCCCGGATTCCAGTGATTACTGGCACCGTCGAGCAAGCCGTAGTAATGGTCAAATCCCCGGTCGAATGCGTTTTCCGTGCTGTGGTGTTTTCCCACCCAGAATGTCCGGTAGCCGGCCGTTCGGAGAACTTCTCCTATGGTGACTGCATTTGTGTAGGGTCCAAACTTCCGATAATTTCCGTTTTGCTGCGCGTAAAGCCCCGTCATCAAACAGGACCGGGAAGGGAAACACTTTGAAGTGTTGTGAAACTGCGTAAATCTAAGGCCGTTTTCCGCCAGTTCATCCAAGTTCGGAGTGTGGACTTCGCCTCCATAGCAGCCAATATCTGACCAGCCCATGTCGTCGACTAATATCAGCAGGATGTTCGGTAGTTTTCCCGAAAGGGGCAGAACTATCAGGGTGCCAATGAGGAGTAGTATATGGTTTCTCAGATTCATAAAGTTTCCAAAGGGTTGTTCAGTAGTCTGTCGTTTTACAAACAATGCTGTCTATTTTACAAGCTTCATGCGGCTGTTGCTCAAACGCCAGAAATTGTAATCTGGCGAATACTGGATACGTGAGTCGTTGGTATTGCCACCAAGCGCGCCTCCGGAACCACTAAAAATCAAATAAACACCCTTCGGGCAACAGCCTCTCATACCTTGACCCCAAGGCCAGAACTTTAAAGAATTGTTCTAAACCAATCGCTAATTATGACAAAATCCTCTATTTCACGTAGAAACTTTATTGCTAAATCTTCTGCCATTTCCGGTGCGGCTATGGTCGGAACCAAAATGTTTGCCTCTAATCATGGCTCTGGGAAAAAGGCCCTGCGTATTGGTTGGGTAGGAACAGGTAATCGTGGTACTAACGACATGATAAATTGTTTGAAGGCTGTACCTGAAGTAGAGCTGATCGCCGTGGCCGATTTGTTCCAAGACAAAGTGGACTATGCACTGAGTCGACTCAACGAAACTTACGCTGACAGGATTAAAGTCGATTCGTCGACTACCTATCTTGGGTTTGATGGCTATAGGAAAATCCTGGAAATGGATGAAGTGGATGTCGTTTTCTTTACCACACCACCCGGTTTTCGTCCCCAGCACTTTACCGATGCGGCGGAAGCGGGGAAGCACATTTATCTGGAAAAACCCGGAGCAGTAGATGCCAGTGGAGTTCGTTCCATACTCAAAACAACGGCGATTGCCAAAAAGAAGAACCTGTCTGTTACGGTGGGAATGCAGCAGCGGTTTTCCCCGCAATACATAGAATTTATAAAACGGGTTCAAGATGGCGCTATTGGCGATATCGTTCACGTGGGGGCCTATTGGTATGGTGTGATGAAAAACTGGCACTGGGAACCTCGAAAACCAGAGTGGTCGGACCTTGAGTATCAGATTCGCACCTGGCCTCATTGGACCTGGTTGTCCGGTGATTGTTGTGTGGAACAACTCTGCCACAACCTCGATATCAACAACTGGGTGCAAGGAGATGTTTCTCCGATCAGTTGTCGTGGCACGGGAGGCCGCGAAGTTCGCAAGGGACCCGATTACGGAAATATCTACGACCATTTTGCTTTCGACTATGTATATCCCAATAATGTGGTCGGCATGGGCATGAATTGTCAGATCGAAGGTGTCAGCCGCCGGGTAGAAAACCAGATAACCGGTACCAACGGCATGGCAACCGTTTCACGAAGCGGCGCCCAATTCAAAGGCTACTATGATTGGAAATACGATGGAGATCTAAATGGTGATATTCCGATGTATAAGGCCATGTATAAAGGGATCCTCGAAGAGAATCCGGTGAATATGGGGGAAATTTTGGCCAATGCCACCATGACTGGCATTATTGGGCGCAATGCCGCCTATACTGGTCGGGCGCTCACTTGGAAATGGATCATGAACGGATCTAAAGAAGATCTGACCCCCGGGAATGCCTTGTCTTTTGATACATCCTTTCCGGCTGATGCTCCTCCTGTTCCTGGTGTATCGGTCCCGGTTTAAAACGAAAAGAATGGAACTATATCGACGCTGATACCCCGGATAGTTCCAGATTTTCCTACCGAGTTTGTGCCTAGAATTTCGGAGGACAGACAGCGTGGTCGGATGTAGCGATGGTAATGTAGGATTGATCTCCGACGTGTCTGGCGAAGCTGCCCTGTGAAGAGGAAGCGGCCCGTTAGGGTTTGGTTATCTCGGACGGCTTGGCGAGCTGAACCTACCACAAGTTACTAGCCTTTCAGTCCCAACCTTTCCTTGGCGTATTGTACTGAAAGGTGATTGTGCAGCTCTTCGTATTCGATTTTTTCGTCCAGGGATTTGCCTGCGACACTGGGCAGATCCTTTTGCACATTGGAGCGAATCCATTTAAGGGCATTTGCCAGGCGGTTGGCTTCTCTGTCTTCAAAGGTGGCCCAATAGCCTTTCCGGAGACAGGGAATCTTGAGCGGATCACGAGTAATCATCTCGAGGTTGAACCGAATGTCCGGGTTTTGCTTCTCGATGGTTTTGAAAATACGTTCCATATCCAAAAAGCCTTGACCGATTGGAACTTCGGAAAGGAGGAACCCATCTTGGTATTCCTGGACTCCCATGTCCTTGATATGGGTGGTGAAACCGTATCTGGCCAAGCCTTTAACCGTTTCGTCCGGGTGTTCGAGCAGGGAGATGGAATTACCGGTGTCAATGGTCACGCCGATGTATTCGCTGCTCAAGCCTTTCATGAATTCTACCAGATCGGCCACTTGCCAGTCCTTATGGTTTTCAACTGCCAGACGTACCCGATGTTTCCTTACAATCGGTTCTGCGAGTCTTAGAGACTTCCAGGCTTGTTTTTTAAGTTGTTTCCAACCTTCCCTGTGATCGAAATCTTCATACCTCCTACCACCCATGGCGGTTCGAAATACGGTGGCTCCGGCTTCCTTGGCATTGACGATCTCTGATTCAAATCTCTCTACATCAGACTTGGTCTTTGGAGTACTGATGCTGCCTTCAATAAACATGTCCAATTCCTCAATGCGCCTACGAAGCCGCTTGGAAAAATCTTTGGACCAGCCGGAAACCCTGGTTTGCACTCCACCCGCGCCATAGGTGTGCACGTGTTCCAACAATTCAATAGCGTCCTGAAATGGTGGATACTTTTTACTCTTTTGATTCCGGCTTCCTCGAAAAGCGTAGGAATGAACGACGATTCCCATGCGTTTGCCACGGCTGGCGGCATGGTGAAGGGCGGGAAGTGATGAAGCCATTCCCAGAAAAGTCGCGGTTGCGGCCAGTCGTTTGATCAATGTGCGACGATCTATGCGTTGTGAGAAATCGTTCATTAGTAGAGTCTTATTGGATTTTTATTTACCTAATCGTCAGCAAGCTAACTCCTAC
>JAPUIL010000015.1 GCA_027297085.1 Verrucomicrobiota bacterium
TCATATGCCGGGAAGGAGTACATACGGCACCCGACCAGGATCCCATGTGGTAAGCGGAATCAAAAACGGTTCCTTCTTCGGCTAATCGATTGATGTTGGGAGTCTGGGATGTGGACTTCGAATTGTAAACCTTCAGGTCAAAGGGCGATTGATCATCCACAAGGATAAACAGGATATTTGGCTTCGACGAGCTCCCCATAGGTGGGAGGGAGGAATCAGCGGTTGCGGCTTGGACTGGCAAAATCAGCAGTGTTAATAGAAATCCTACGGCTAGAGCTGCGAATGGTCTTACAAAACGCTTATCGAATGAGTGCATTGGATTTTTGAAGTTCATAAAATCAAAGACTTACACCCATCTGGTGCTGAAGGCTAGGCTACTTTTTTCTGGTTTCGGTTGCCGATGAAGCTATCGGCCATGACACCGAGTAGGACGACGGCTCCCATAACCGCGAAGTTGAGGGAGCTGGGGATGCCCAGAAGGTTTACCAGGTTTTGCAGTACTTGGAGCAGGGCGGTGCCGATAAGGATACCGATGATGGAGCCTTCACCTCCCCGCAGACTACAGCCGCCTAGTACTGCCGCTGCTATCGCATAGAGCTCATAAAAGTTTCCGTGGGTCGAT
Source organism: Verrucomicrobiota bacterium (assembly GCA_027297085.1). GTDB lineage: Bacteria > Verrucomicrobiota > Verrucomicrobiia > Opitutales > UBA2995 > UBA2995. The sequence goes on from JAPUIL010000015.1 coordinate 623, forward strand.
GGGGAAATGGAGTTCGTGTAGAAGGCGAGGAGAATACTGGCAATTCCCGTTAAGAGTCCGGCCAGGATGTAACTGCTGGCGATAACGCGCTTGGTATTAATCCCGGAAAATCGAGTGGCTTGCTCATTGCGGCCCACAGCGAAGAGGTAACGTCCATACACAGAACGGTGCAGGACAAACCACATGATGATTGAAACGACGATTAAAATAACGAATGGCATGGGCAGCCCCAGAAACTTTCCACTCGCTAGTGCCTTCAAAGTCGTAAAACCTTCGGCATTGCCAAAGCCCTTTGTGTTATCTCCGGCTATGAATCGAGCCAGGCCGCGATAGAGTAGAAGTCCGCACAGTGTTACGATAAACGGCTGTATTCGCATTTTGGTGACAAGTGCCCCGTGGACCCAGCCGAGTGCCATAGGTAAGGCGATGACGAGCAATGCAGCCAGAGGCCAAAACAATTCCCATTCGCGTAAAGCGATGGAAAGGATCACTCCAGCCAAGGCGAACATGGAACCTACCGAAAGATCGATACCTCCCGTGATGATTACAAGTCCCAGGCCAATGCTAAAGATACCGTAGATCCCTATCAAGTTGGCCGTATTGGTTAAATTCGCTAAAGAAATAAATCGCGGGTTTATGATAGCGGTTACGATGCAGAGGACGGCCAGGAGCCCGAAGATTCCAAGTTCTTTTTTCACAATGAATTGCCTTTGTGGGTTTTAATTAGATAGAGCCTGCACTTGGGTGATGTCGCATTCTGCTCGGTACGAAGGCGTTTGAAGCGTTAGAGTTTAGAAGGGTGGGTGTGCGGCTGCCACGTTTTGACCGACGGCAAGCTGCATAATATTCGTTTCGGTGAAATCCTCTCGGTCAAGCACGCCCGTGATACGGCCTTCGTGCATGACGGCTATGCGGTCGCAGACGTGAAGAATTTCTTCCATGTCACTGCTGATCATAATGATCACTTCTCCCTGGTCAGCCAGGTCTCGCATGAGGTGATAAAATTCGGCCTTTGAGCCAACGTCGATTCCACGTGTGGGTTCATCCAGAATCATGACCTTGGGTTTCATGGAAAGCCACTTTGCCAGCACGACCTTCTGTTGATTGCCGCCGCTTAAGTTTTGAACTAGTGTTTCGTTGTTCGGCGTTTTTACCTTGAGCTTGGCGACTTGCTCTGTGGTTGCCGTACGTTCTTGCTCTGTATTGATGAGGCCCCACTTGGCATAGTTATCCAAGTCGGGTAGAGTGATATTTTCCCGGATGGACATCGCAGTAACCAAACCCTCTGCCCTGCGATCTTCCGGGACCAGGTAGATACCGTTGTTGATTGCATCCTTGGGCGTGTTGACGCTGATCTCGTTTCCATCAATACGAATTCGAGCATCCGAAGTTGTATCCAGTCTCACCAAGGCTTTGGCGATTTCGGATCTTCCAGCGCCGACCAAACCGGCAAAGCCGAGGATTTCACCCTTCGAAGCATCGAAGGAAACTTCCTGATCCGGGTAGCGATTGGATCTCAAGCCACGGGCTTGAAAATGCCCTGGGGCTTCCGCGATCTTTGATTCCACATAGAAACTGTCGATATCCCGGCCTACCATCAGGTTGACCAGGTTGTCGTGGGATATTTTCTCCCGCTTGAGCTCGCCGGCATTTTTCCCATCTCGCAGCACGAGGGCGCGGTCCGCAATTTCGTCCACTTCACCGAGTCGGTGAGAAATATAAATAATACTCACCCCTTGTTCGCGAAGTTCCTTTACCAACTCTAGCAGTCTTTTTGTTTCTGTTAGAGTCAGGCTCGAGGTCGGCTCGTCCATGATAATGATCCGTGCGTTTAGGGAGAGCGCCTTGGCGATTTCCACCATCTGTTGGTAGGCTACACTGAGCTTGTCGAGACGAGTGTCACTTGGGATATCCAGGCCCAACCGATTAATGTAGGGTTCGGCATCAGCATGGATTTTTTTACGATCCACCAAGCCAAATGGTTTTATGCGTGGTTCTCTCCCCAAAAAAATATTAGCGGCTACATCCAGGTTATCCACCACGTTGAGTTCTTGGTGAATAAATGCGATACCAAGATCGATAGCTGCTTCGACTCCGTCAATCGATGTCTCTTTGCCGTCTACAAAAACGCTGCCGCTATCCGGTTGATAAATTCCACCCAGAATGTTCATCAAGGTGGATTTTCCGGCACCATTTTCACCGACCAACGCGAGGACCTCACCTTTATCAAGGGACAGATCGACCTTATCCAATGCTCTAACACCTGGAAACCCCTTTGAGATTCCGCGCATTTCAAGAAGTGGGCTCATAAATGTTTAGGGATGTGATTTATGGAGTAAGGCCGATTAAAATACCGCATTGCAAGGATCAGTCTTCGCATCAGCTTCGTCTGACACGTGTAGTGGCTCTACCTTCTCCTTTGTCTGGCAGGGCGATGGCGTCCCCGCTGTGCCGAATGTTTGCTTCCGATCAGCCACGGCTTTCAAAATAGCTCATTTACCTAGCAACTTATTCAAACGTGCCTGAAAATCAGCCACATTCTCCTGTGTGATATTCAAAGTAGACACAATCTGTGTTCCTCCGGCCAGGGCATCCGCATCACCCTTCAGGTGGTTTCGCATACGAGTTATAGCCTGGCGTCCAAATTCGAATGGCTGTTGTACCACGGTTCCGAATACAGCACCTGAGGCTACGCCTGCCAAGGTCTCCTCCTCTTCATCGAAAGTTACTATTTTAACTTGTCCTGTTTTGCCAGCGCTGGCTACTGCGTTTATGATGGCTGGTCCGTTGTAACTCCACAGTCCCACCACACCGGCGATATCCGGATATTTGACCAGCGTGTCTTCAACATTCTTTTGCGCGCGGACGCGGTCTGTGTCGTCGGTGCGAACTCCGAGTATCTCTATATTCGTTCCTGCTAGAGTTTCCTGAATGCCTTGGTGCCTTTCTTTAGCATTCTGAGCATCCATAGTACCCACGAATATCATGATTGATCCGCCATTGGGCAGGGCTTGTTTGATCAGATTTCCGGCTTCTTTCCCGGCGGCAATGTTATCCGTGCCTATGTAGCACACTCGATCACTGTCAGGAGCATCGCTGTCGTGGCAAATCAGCAAGGTTTGGCCAGCAACCCTGTTAAGGAATTCTGTTTGGTTAGCAGGGTCAATCGGGCTAACCGCTATGCCATCGATACCGCGGACCACCAGGTCATCCAGGATTTGCCGCTGTTCAGATGTGCTTCCTGAAGAAGGGATTCTAAAATCGAGTTCCACATCTCCCAGCTCGCTTTGGGCCCGTTCAGCACCAGCCCGGGCAATCACCCAAAAGGGAGCAGCATTATTGGTCACGAAGGCCAGCCGGAGCTTTTGATCCCCAGAGTCCTGACTCGATTTTCCGCATCCGGAAAAATATAAAGCGAGGCTGGCTGAAATTAGGAGGGCAACTAGTTTAATTATTTTCATAAATTGGAGATTTCCTTTGAGGGAATGCATACTCCGATACCTCGCCAAGACTTTTTTCTATTAGGGTATCATTTCCCCGGCGAGTGTTATAGAGCTGGGATCTCCATATCATTCAATCCTCACTCGGGTTATTTAAATAGTCGCGGCAGAAATTCTTCCTTCAAAATGTAGCGGCAGGTGCGGTAACTGTGTCCGAATCGATCCGGGCGGTAAACAAATTGAATCCCCGCATCGGCCAGGCCTTGGTGGAATTCCGGGAGATTTTTTTCTTCGGCTGGGCCACTGATCCAGTGGAGTTTAATAAGCTTGTTGGTTTTCTCGACGTCCCGAAGAAGCGGAGGAATTGTCTGCTCATAGTCATCGCTCAATCGTGAACCACCGCTGAATGATCCGACCCAGGCGAATAAGTCCAGATGCTTCAACCCGATGGTTCGAGACAAGGCAGCTCCAACGGAGTAGCCGGCTACCGCATGGTTTTCGCGCTTGTTGCTTATGCGATAGCGCGAATCCACAAAGGGTTTGATTTCGGCAAAAAACATGTCCTCGAATTCACCGAAGTTCTTGGTTCGATCCACTACGACATTGGGCCGCCGCACATAGGGCGACACTCCGTTTGTATATGGCATAACCACAATCATCGGCTCCACTTTTTTCTCAGCTATCAGGTTGTCGAGAATCATGTCGATTCGCCCGGCAACCAGAAAGACATCCGCTTTGTCACCACCTCCGTGCAGCAAGTACAGAACCGGGAACCGTTTATTGGATGATTCATAATAACCCGGAGGTGTGTAGACGTGCAGGGTTCTAATCTCTGAAGCGATCTTGGATTGATAGGCATGCCGATGAACCACACCGTGCGGAACGTCTTGCATCTCGTAGAACATCGGTCCATCGGATCCTGGCATTTCGAGAAAACTCCACACCGTCGGTTCGATAGCTCTGCGGAAGACTTTTGGGTTTAACGGATCGCCAATCACGGTGCTTCCGTCGATGGCGAAACCATAGTTGTAGATACCTCCCTCCAGTCTTTCGAGGGTCTTCCTCCAGACACCTTGCCCGTCTTTCTCCATGGGAAGGCGTTCGAGCTCGGAACTGAATCGTCCCACCAGGTGAACCTGTTTGGCCTCCGGGACGGTAATGGCAAATGTCACCCGGCCATTCTCGTGAATTGCGGGCGACTCGTATTCGGCCTTTGGCGGTCTTATCGGGCTCACCGTGGGAGCCGAAGATGCAGCTTGTCGTGAATTACCGGAGCCCTGTAGGTTCAGAACATCTTTGAATTGGGCGTAGGTACCCTGGTTATGCACTGGCGATGAGCCGTAGCCTATGAGCTGCCCATCGACGACAGAAGTGAGCGTCAAATTTGCCAAAACCAGCGTCAGGGAAGGTACCACACGAATAGTCAAACTATCACACGATTTCTTCATAGGGTATTTTCATGTTCAGCCGAGTTCGAATGATCCACCGCTACCAAACAATGGTTATGATTTGGTTTGATAGGCCACTGAATGATTGGCTGGTTGACAATCAGTAAAGGATTGCGAGGACCTCTTGAATGGCAAATTAGTATATGATAATTTATGATCAAGGTAGCATCCGTACAATTTAACCATACTCCCGGAGACAAAGAAGCCAATCTGAATACGATCCGTCCTTTCTGCGCAGAAGCGGCTGATCAGGGTGTTGAGATAATTGCCTTTCCCGAAATGTGCATCACCGGCTATTGGCATGTCCGAAATCTGGAGAGAGAACAAATCGAAGCTTTATCCGAAAAGGTGCCAACGGGTCCATCGGTCCAAGTTATTCAAGAACTTTCCAAACAGCACCAAATGATCATTGGGGCCGGGCTTATCGAGCTATCTGAAGATGGGCAGTTATATAATTCCTACGTCGTTGCTCATCCGGACGGGAAGGTGAATTGTCATAGGAAACTTCATTGTTTCATTAGCGAACATATGTCGAGTGGTGACTCCTACACGGTATTCGATACGCATCTGGGATACAAAATCGGGGTTCTTATCTGTTATGATAATAACTTGATCGAGAATGTGCGTGTGACTGCCTTGAAAGGCGCGGACATTCTTCTGGCTCCTCATCAGACGGGCGGTTGCAAATCGGGAAGCCCGCATGGAATGCATCCAATTGATACACAGCTCTGGGAAAACCGGAAGAGTGATCCGGAAGCGATTGAGAAAGAGCTGAAGGGTCCCAATG
>JAPUIL010000150.1 GCA_027297085.1 Verrucomicrobiota bacterium
CATCGGCTTATACGCATCAAAATCGGGGGACCGGTTCGTCCTGGCAACCGATCCTGAACTGGAGACTCTTCTACCAGAAGAGGATCGACACTTTGCTATTAGCCTGTCCAGAAATCCAGACCTCTCGCCACCAAACAAAGATGGCACAGCTGGTTTCATCGCATTTCAGATCAAGATCGAAAGGATCATTCACGCACCGGACGGCACCCTTATCAACAGCCCACTCGACCACACCCTGGCCGTTTTCAACATCGCGATAACCCGAACTGATTCTTGAGGATGTTTTGCCGCGAACACAGAAAAGGATTTACGGTTTTGGAGCTGCTGGTTGCCAGCACGGTATCCATCATCTTACTGGGGCTTTTTCTGACAGTGTCCACACTCATCCTCGATGCCTGGGGCCAAAGCCGGGACAGCCTTTCAAGCAACGCCAAAGCCCGCATCGTACTGGATACACTCACCAGTGATCTCGAATCGGCTATTCTTAGGAACGATCCAGGAGTTTGGCTGGCTTGTGATCTACTAGATACCACGGGGAATTCTGGTCGCTGGGATTCTGCTACTCCACAAAAACCGACCGGAGATGACTCGCTGGAAATTGATTTTGATGACCCTTCGCTCACGGCGGAGGATTTTCGATTCGGTGTAGCGGGGACATGGATACGGTTTTTCGGAAGCCCGGTCGACGCATCGACTACAGGAAACAGCGGGGACGTAAATGCGGTGGCCTATCAGTTGATTCGCCGTAAACCACATAGCCGATCCAGCGCTGCGGATGAAAGTTATAACCTTTACCGGTCAATTGTGCGTTCGGACTACACACTGGAGGAAATTGTAGAAGACAATGGTTACTACATAGACGAATTTGACGGAAACAGCTACGAGGGTCATGCAGGAGAAATAATTTCCCCGCGCAATGATGCCAGCTTACTTGCCCGCGATGTGGTCGATGTCGGCATCGTTTTTTACGAACTGGATTCGGCAGACCAGAACCGCGTATTGTTTCCATTGGTGGGCGGCCCAAAGCTATTCCGGGTACCACAAGATGGCATGCCTTCCTCAGCTGAAGTTTATGTAAGGATTCTCGACGAGGAAGGAACGAAACAAATCAGCGCCTACGAACGAGGCTTGGTACCTACCGACGATCCCGACTTCTGGTGGAAAACAGTTAAGAAATTCTCGTCCGTTTATTCAAAACGGGTACAATTCAAGACGGGAAAACTATAACGTGAGATCCGAAAAATCCATCAAAGCAACTCGAAAGGGTTTTGCCCTTGTACTTACGCTAGTACTGCTCAGTTTTCTGCTCCTCCTGGTAGTCACTCTTGCCACATCCCTTAGAATTGAAACTCAAACCTCCTTCAATAACACCCAATGGAATAATGCCCGTCAAAACGCCCTGATGGGAATGAACATCGCGCTTGGCCAATTACAAGAGCTGACTGGACCAGATCAGCGAGTCACCGCAACGGGAGGTATTGTTTCCGAAAAATACAGCCTACCTGTCGGACACGAATACTGGACGGGCGTCTGGAATTCTACCAGTGGAAATTTTGAAGGCTGGCTGGTTAGTGACTCCATCGATTCGAAATCGGAATCAATTATCACGCAATCAACACCCCTCCCGAATGAAACAGGTTCTTCCGTGTGGATGGTCAACAACGCCGTAGATTCCGGATTGCCCGATGATGATGAAAAGAAAGTAGCCATCCGCAAACAACCGATTCGCACCACAGGCATCCCAGGATTCGCGGTCAACGATCGAATCACCACTGGCAATTTCGCTTACTGGGTGTCAGATGAGGGAGTTAAAGCATCGGCACTCAAGACAGACACTCCCTTTCCCGATTCTCTTTCCAATTTGGAAAAAACGCGTATTCAACAGCTGGCAAACAGGAAGACGGATCTCCAGGAACTATTTGTCCAGTTCGACGAAGACGACCTGGAAACCAGCCGTTTAATGGAATACACGTTCTCCTTCCAGCAGCTCGAAGCGATTGACGGCATTTCCAAAAATGGTCTGGCAAGGAATTTCCATGAATTGACGCCTGTTTCGTTGGGTGTGTTAGCTACCACACTGGACGGATCAAGCGGCGGACTCAGACAGGATCTTTCCCAAGCAGATCGTGTATCCAATGGTTCGATACCCATTAATGATGCTGTACTTGACTTCTTGGACCATCGTCCCGATACCGGCGATTTTCTACAACTCCGCGGTACTACTGGGGGTGGAGGAGAAGCTCAATTTTCTATCCCCATTGTTACGACAGAATTCGCGTTGCGGATTGGCATTTCTTTACCTGAGACTGGTGATGGTCCGTTCAAAATCCATTTAGCCCTCCGTGCTGACATCTGGAATCCCTTCAGTCTTCCGATAAAATCGACACCCCGAGACACTCCCGACATGCAAATGCAGATCGTAGGCCTGCCCACGCTTACCATCGAATATCGAACGACTGATGGAATCCTGAGAGAAACCTATTCGATAAACCTGCAAACTTCAAAGATCGATGAACAGGATATCGATCTTTTTAGCGATATGGCCCCTGGAGAAGTTCGAAATATATTGGAAAAATACACCAGCATCGAAACAATCAATTTTGTAGATGCTACTCCTGCTGACGAAAAAGATGATGAATTCCTCATTCTCGGAGAGAGCTCTAATCTTTCGGTCAGATTAAGAACTCAAGATGGAAGACTTCTCCAAGAATTTGCCAACATTCCGTATTCCTCTTTCGACACTGTACTATCTAGACCACTACCTCGTTTATCAGAAAACGAGGATTATATAGAGTCGGAAATGCCACTTCGATTCTGGTTTCGTTTTTATGACGAAACGGATGCCATAGGAGGTAATAGTCAGAGTGATCTGGAAGGGTGGTCTAGTGATCTGGATCCACGTGGGAGTCGATTAAACTTTGAGGATACTCGTGTCTCCTCTCTAATTGAAGTCTACGAGGACCCATACTCTGGACTTATTACAGATGACTTTGGTGGGCGCCCGGAATTTTTCTTTGGAGGTAATGAGAACGAACCAGGTAATAACTACCACCGATTTTTTGATCTGCCAACCGTGGCGCCCGTCTCTACAGGCTCATTGCGTCATTTAATGCTGCCAGCAAGTGGCCCTAATTTTCTCGGTAACCCTAATGCAACTCTAGAAAACCGAGTGTTTGATGAATGGTATTTTTCAACCATCCCAAAAAATCAATCGGATTCCCAAGCTCTAATTGCTGCGACCGATGGAATATTCCGACGTCCATTTATTAATCCTCATATAGTATTGAGAGGAGAGCCAACCGTAGCACAGCTTTCTGATCCGACGGAGATCTCAGTTAATACCATGTTGTTTGGTGCGTTTAACATCAACAGCACTTCTGTTGAAACTTGGAAGCTACTCCTTTCAGGAAACAGCAAGGAGAATTGGGAATTTCGAATTCTCTATCCAGGCAAAACGGTAAAAAAGAGGGATGTTCTGGATAACCCATTTTTCCGGCTACCATTCGGAGCGGACCGCCATTACAAATATCCAACTGATCAATTCTCCGGCTACCCACAAACCTACAATAAGAACTGGTTTAAGACCGAATGGATACCAGACTGGGCCACATCCTATACGGTTGGGATGCGAGAATTTATCGAAGAAGAAATCGAAGAGCTAGCGGAAGCTATTGTGGAGGTCATCATCGAGCAACAAACTCCTGCACGGTCTATTTCTGATTTTCTCAATAAAGGCATTCTACAAGAGGCCATCAACCGCACAGATATCAACACCATCAATGGCGCCTCCTACCGAATCGCTTCACGCGCAAACCGTATTCCATTAAACGCCCCGGCGTTTCTGAACCAGGCGGACGTGCTCAACACCATTGCCCCATTTATTCAGGCGCGATCCGATACCTTTCGAATCCGCGCGTATGGCGATGCCGTCAATCCGGTCACCGGTAAGATTGAAGGCCGCGCCTGGTGTGAGGCATGGGTGCAACGGTATCCTGAATTGGTGGATGACTCAAAAGACATTCGAGACTCTGCCGACGGCTTGGGCCGGAAATTTAAAATTGTACATTTTAAATGGCTCGACGAATCGCAAATCTAGTCCTACTGCTCGGGCTGATTAGCTGTGCAAGCTGGCAGGCCTGGGCACAGGATCCTGCAGAAACCAGGCGGAGCATTTCATTCTGGGCCTACCGGGTGGGCAATGGCAATTGGTCGGACATTCGATTTGAAGCAAGTACCGGTGAAGTGGATACCTTGAGTCTGGGTAAATTCATGAAGGGTCGAATCCACGAATATCAAGGACCTGCACAACTGTTATTCTTTCGGGAACAACCGGACCCGACTCCGGAAGATCCGGATCGCATGGTACGCATCCCCATAGCCCAAACACAAATTCCGTCAGGCGTTAAGGAGGCCATTCTTATATTTACTCCTGTACCTAAGAATTCCACCGCGGAATTTTCTGTTTATTTTGTCGATGCAGATCCGAGTTATTTTCCGTCTAACAGCCTCCGAGTCTTCAATGCAACCGGTGTGCGTTTGGCTGGCAAGGTAGGAAAAGAGAACCGATACTTTAATCCGGGGATTTCCACACCGTTCAGTTTAACTTCCTTTCTAGAGGAAGGCATCCCGGTGGCCTTTATGGTCGAAACCAAAGAAGGACCAAAGTTTGTCTTTGAAAAAGACTTGGAGTATGCCGCTAATCGCCGGATTATTCTTCTCCTCGAACCTCCTAGACGAAAAGGCTCATACAAAATCCAAGCAACCAATCTGATCGAGGTTATAGAAGAAAAGGATGAAGGCTAAAGGCAGAAGGTTGAATTTATAGTCGGAAAAGTCTTATGTAGTAGCGATTTTAATTACCCAGTTACTAACAGCCCGTGAACCCGAACCATTTTGATTTTCCAGTATTGGGTGGTGGAAGCGCTGGTTACGCCGCGGCAAGAACGGCCCATGAAGCGGTGGACCAACTAGCCATTGTGGATGGCAGCAATGATCTGGGGATTGTGCGTTCTGGGAGACTGCATGCCATTGAAAACGCTCATTTACTCGACCGTAGTTTTACACCTTGCGAAACAGAGAGCGCGTTTAGCCCTGTTCCGTTTCCGGCGCTGTTTCTATTTTTGCCATGGTCCAACCGGTGAAGCCATAGATAAGAGATATGATCGGATTGATTAGGTTCAAAAACGCAAAGGGCAGGAACGCGAAAGGATTTACAGCTAGCGCCGCCATCATAGTAGCGCCACATGTGTTCCAGGGAATAAGGGGTGAAGTCAATGTACCCGCATCTTCAAGACAGCGCGACAGATTTTTGGCCGCCAGCCCGGATTTTTCGAACGCGGATTTATACATGCGCCCTGGCACGATAATAGACAGATACTGATCAGGAGCGACTATGTTCATGCCAATACAAGTGGCTATGGTAGTCGCAGTGAGTCGACCGGTGGTGGAAGCCAATTTGAGTACGGATGAAGAAATGGCACCCAGCATGCCAGAACCTTCCATGAGCCCGCCAAAGGCCATGGCACAAAGAACAAGAGAAATGGTCCACATCATGCTATCCAATCCACCCCGCGATAAAAGCTCATCCACTTGCGCAACACCCGTTTCTGAAACATAGCCCTCCTGCATGGCAGTAAACATGGCACCGACTGTCATTTCTTGAGTGAGGACTCCCAGGATCGCACCCGCAAACCCCCCAGCCAGAAGTGAAGGCAAGGCAGGCACACGAATAATTATAAGCAGCAAAACAGTAAGCGGAGCTAGCAATAACCAGGGGGATAAGTTAAACAATGATTGCAGGGTCAAGCTGAGTGTCTCCACTTTTTCCATACTGGCTGCATTTTCGGATATGCGAGCACCCAGTATGCCGTAAAGAATCAGGGCAATAATCAAGCTGGGGACAGTTGTATAAAGCATGTGTCTGATATGCTCAAACAATTCAGATCCCGCTACGGCAGGAGCCAAGTTCGTCGTGTCAGAAAGCGGTGATAATTTGTCGCCAAAGTACGCACCTGAAACAATGGCTCCTGCAACCATTGGAAGAGGCAGGTCGAGGCCTTGGCCTACTCCAATCAAGGCGACTCCCACTGTGCCAGCTGTCGACCAGGAGCTACCGGTGGCAAAAGAGACAACCGAGCAAATCAAACAGGTCGCTACCAGGAAGATGCCCGGGGAAAGAATTTTTAATCCGTAAAAAATCATCAGCGGCACTATGCCACTGGCGACCCAGGTCCCGATAAGAATTCCAATCGCCATCAGAATCAAAATTGCGGGCATGGCAATGGAAATGCCATGCACGATGGAGTCCAGGAGCGTTTTCCAGGAAATGCCCGACCGGTAGCCTAGAATGGCTGTTACGGCACTGGCCAAAATAAGTGGAATATGCGGCGATCCGTGCAGTAAAGATATCCCTGTAAATAGGAAGGCTATCAGGCAAATGACGGGAACCAAGGAAATCCCCAAGCCCGGCGAGGTGGTTTTATCGGAAGACATACAGCGAATCTAAAAGAGTCTATTCATGGCATTTTGTCGAGGCTCGGGAAAGACCACCACTACTGAACAAAATTTTCCTCGTGGACATACCCAAATACCCCTTTACTGGAACCATGCGCACCTCCTATTCCGCCATCGTTCTAACCTTTGTATTTATTAATTTGCTTATCGGTTCGGCAACTGCCGAGACCCTGAAAGACTTGCCCTACAAAACCGGGCCAGGATTGACCAAATACGAAAAAGAACGCTGCCGGGTGGATCTGTACCTACCGAATGGAAAGAAGCAGTTTCCGACCCTGGTTTGGTTCCACGGCGGAGGACTCAGAAATGGTGACAAAGGCTCCAAGGCTGCTTTGGTTGTTGCCCATCGCATGCTCAGTCATGGCATCGCCGTTGCTTCAGCAAATTACCGGCTGTCTCCAAAAGTTAAATTCCCTACTTACATCGAAGACAGCGCCGCAGTCACTCAATGGGTCACCGAGACTATCGCACACTATGGAGGCGACCCAAATAAGGTTTTCGTAGGTGGTCATTCGGCGGGTGGATACCTGGCACTCATGCTGGCGTTGGACGCACACTATTTGGCGGACACGGGATTAGATCCACAAACCATTGCCGGCTATGTCCCGGTGAGCGGACAAACCGTTGTTCATAGCACCATCATCGAGGAAAGAAATATGACCAAGGGCAAGGTTCTGGTCGATGAAGCAGCGCCTCTGTATCATATTTCGAAAAATACGCCTCCGATCTTAATTCTTGCAGGCGATAACGACAATCCCGCTCGACTTGAAGAAAATCAGCTATTGATTGCAAAATTGAAAGCAGCCGGACACCCGTCTGCAGAACTCTTTATTGGTGAGGACCGAACCCATGGATCCATTATAACTTCTATGGGCCAGGAAGACGATGGAGTAGCTCTCGCGGCGGTAAATTTTATAGGACTCAACTAGTTCAAATTCCATCTAGACCATATAAGGTTTTGACCCGAATGGTACTCACTTAAGCGGTTTTTTGACAAATATCGGAGCAAGACCGGCTTCGGGGTCATTCCTTGCAATCGTGCATGCCAATGCGGGATTTAAGGTTTGACCCCCTCGAAAGGAAATGGACCGTAGATTCGCTTATAACGGCCTTAATTGAGTGACATTCGGTTTTGACCACGTAATTATTCTCCACCAAAAATGTCCCCTTCAATCTAACCCCAATCAACTAAAGTGAAACGAATCTCCTTTATTCTATATTCCCTCTTTGCATGCGCCGGTCTTGTTGCGCAGGACTCAACTAATTTTCCCACTATTGGGCAGATCAAACAGCACCACCCCGACCTGGCCAAGCTGATCGATCACCGCACACCCATTCAGGTGATCACTTCAGGCTTTACATGGTCGGAAGGTCCGGCTTGGAACAAGGAAGGTCAGTTTTTGGTGTTTTCTGAAATCCCCAGCAACACGGTCATGAAATGGGTGGAAGGCGAAGGAGTCAGCAAATGGTTTTCACCATCGGGGTACACGGGAATTACTGACTACGGTCTTGAACCTGGCAGCAATGGATTGATGTTCGATCCGGATGGGCAACTTATCTCCTGCGAACACGGAGATCGCCGTATCTCAATCATGATCAAAGACGGTGGAAAACGCACGCTGGCGGATAA
>JAPUIL010000151.1 GCA_027297085.1 Verrucomicrobiota bacterium
CCGGCTTGACCTTTGGCATTAGTGATCGAGCTAGTTTCTAGCGCCTGCCGGCTTTGCTGGCGATCAACCATTTCGCTGAAATGGATTATGAAAAGATCGCCTTTCTTTTTAATTATCGCGTCAAACATAGGTGGTAAATTGATAAGGCCGTTAAGGTATTGGTGGGCTTTGTTCTGTCAAATAGGAGTCCGAATATATTATCTTGACATCAAGATAATTAATGAAAAGATAAATGCTATGACTAAGCAGGAAGACACTTCGGGGATGCACGTCTGGCTGGTTCTGTGGAAGGCATTCAAGGCGCTGGAAACACTGGATAAGCGCAGCATTTCTCAACTCGGCCTTGGAGGGATTTCTGACTTTGCCATTTTGGAGGTTCTTTATCATAAGGGCCCGACGCCTATTAACGCAATTGGCAAAACTATCCAACTAACGAGTGGATCAATCACCGCCGCGGTTGACCGCGCTGAAAAGCGAGGTCTGGTGGAACGGCAATGGGATCCGGAAGATCGCCGTGTTATCCACGCTGCATTAACCGCTGAGGGGAAAACTACCATTCGTAGCGCCCTTAAGAAGCATGCGACGGAGTTGGAGGCAGTTGCCAAAGGACTTTCAAAAGCGGAGCGTAGTCAATTATTGAAGCTCCTCAAAAAGCTGGGTTATCACGCGGCTGCTCTTTGTTAAGATTTGTGACGACTCTTATGTAAGGAATCTCTTTTTTTTAACACTTATCTTGATATAAAGATACTTAATAAAAAGGAAATGACGAAATCATTATTCTCAAAAACTGACGGGTCTTGGGCTCGAGGTGGCGGAGGCAACGTTTCGATTGATTACTATTTAAATAACAAAACAAAAAACTAAAAAGGAGGTAGAAATGAAACTACTACGCAAAGCAGAAGAACGCGGTCACATGCAAATCGATTGGTTGGATACTTATCATAGCTTTTCATTTGGAGAGTATTATGATCCAAACCACATGCAATGGGGACCGCTTCGAGTCATGAACGACGACCGGATTGCAGGTGGCGGTGGTTTTCCAAAACACCCGCACCGCGACATGGAGATATTTACCTATGTTACCGAAGGAGCCTTGGCTCATGAGGATAGTACGGGGAGTTCTTCGCAGATCCACCTGGGCCGTGTTCAACTCATGGGGGCCGGAACTGGCATCTACCATAGTGAGTTCAATCCTTCAGAAACTGAAACAACGCGCCTTCTACAAATTTGGATCCAGCCTACTCAGTCCGGACTTGCTCCAAGCTATCAGGAAGAAGATTTCGATTTGTCGGAACGTGAGAACAAGTGGTTGACCTTGGTAGCTCCCGAAGGTGAATCAAGCGTGCTTGATATCCGGCAGGATGCCCGGGTTTTAAACACGGTGCTGGATAGTGAACATTCACTGTCACTACCTAGTTCGGCGAATCGCAAGGGTTGGCTTCAAGTGGTAGACGGTGAAGTAACCGTTGGGGAGTTAACCCTCAAACGTGGAGACGGCCTGGCTCTTGAAGATGAGGGAGATGAGGAGTTGAAGACTAACAGTTCTGTTGAATTGCTATACTTTGATTTGCCTCGGTAGGCTAACCAATTAATACCATTTTGATGAAATTATTTTGAAAGGATTCTCCTGACAACCCCACCTATTTCCTAAACACAAAATCAATTATTTATTATGCAAACAAACATTGAAGGAAAGGTAGCGCTAGTTACCGGAAGTAATCGCGGTATTGGGCGCGCCCTAGTGGAAGCTTTATTGGAGCGGGGTGCGACAAAAGTTTATGCAACAGCCAGGAATAAGGACTCCCTACAAGAGCTAGTTGAAAATTACGGGGATCGCATCGTTCCTCTTACACTGGATGTTACAAAAGCTGAGGAAGTTAATGCCACTGCGCAAACTGCGGGTGATGTACAGGTGGTGATTAGCAATGCAGGCTTTGCGGAAAATATTGATATCTTTATCGAGGATTTGAGCGTGGCTCGCCAGGAGATGGAAGTTAACTATTGGGGAACCCTGAATGTTGCGCGGGCTTTTGTGCCCGTGCTCGAATCGAATGGGGGCGGTGCCATCATTAACATCTCCAGTATTGCCGGTTTAGTGAATTTCCCAATGTTTCCAACCTACAGTGACAGTAAGGCCGCCGTTCATTCTCTTACTCAGGGAATCCGCTTGATCAAAGGTGGTAGTGTGCAGGTGGTAGGTGTCTATCCAGGTCCTGTGGATACTGATATGGCCGCAGATCTTGAGATGGATAAAGCAACGCCACAATCTGTAGCAGTTTCTATCTTGAATGCAGTAGAAGCGGGTAAGGATGAAGTTTTCCCGGATCCTGTGGCAGAAGGCTTCTCGGGGCCTTATGAAGCAGGCACTAAGACGCTCGAGAAACAGACAGCCGAGATGCTGGCTGCTAGTAGCTAACCAGCATTCTACGATTTATTAAAAAAGAAGCGCCCGGTTTTCACCGGGCGCTTTTTATAAATTGAAATAGTATCAAGGTTGCACTCGTCGACGCAGGGCTTTGTCGCGGCTTTTGTGTTTTTTGTCGTCCAGCCGTTTTTGGCGTGCGCCTACCTTAGGCTTGGTCGGTTTCCGCTTCTTGGGTTCTACCATGACTGATTGAATGAGGAGCTTTAGCCGGTCACAAGCTTCCTCCTTGTTCTTTTCCTGACTGCGGTGAGATTGGGCCTTTATCACTACAACCCCTTCGGAGGTGATTCGTTGGTCAGCCAAGGCGAGCAAGCGCTCCTTGTATTTGTCGGGGAGGGAAGAGGTTTTGATGTTAAAAAATAATTGGATGGCGGTGGCGACTTTATTGACGTTCTGACCGCCAGGACCTCGCGCACGCACTGCCATAATTTCAATTTCCTCATCCGGTATGGTGACTGTGTGCGAGAGTTTCATGGAATGGAATGGCTCGGGAATCAGGATTCTTTATCAAGCCGGCCTTTGAGTTTAAGCAAATCCCAAAATAGGCCGGCCGAATTGAGAAACGTCATGTGTCCGCCTTTTATGTCCGTCCAGGTGACAGGTACTTCCTGAAGTTTCAGGCCGGCCTTCGTAGCTATAAAGAGGAGCTCAATATCGAACGCGAATCCTGGCTCATTCAAATGAGTCTTGTTTTCTTTGAAGAAGGAAGTTGGAACGATTTTAAAACCGCATTGCGTGTCCTCTATAGGAAAGGAAAACAGACGTTTCCTCAACCACCGGAAGGCGAGACCTCCGACGTTTCTCAGGGCCCGCCGGTGGACTTCTGTTGTAGAGTCTTCAACTCGGCTGGCCGCGTAAAGGGTTTGGCTGGCCTCCGGGTCCTGAGCGATGTGAGTGAGTACGCGGACAACTTCAGCTGGACCTACGGCTCCGTCCGCGTCGGCAAAAGCCAGGAAGTCTGAATCTCCAGCTGACGCCCAGCCTGAATAAACCGTGCCCCCTTTGCCCTGGTTTTTTTCGAGTTCGAGCGTGGGTTGTAGAAAGGAGAAGGTGGGTCCCAACAGATCCATCAAGTTCCTGTAATGCCCCTGATGGTAGAAATCTGAACCATCATCAACGATCTGCACCTGGACCGAAAGATCCGATTTTAAGATTGCAGTACACAAGCCCGGAAGAAACTGGGCCAAACGTTCTCCTTCGTTATAGCAGGGTAGGCTAAGATGGAAGGTCGTTGCGTCTAGATTCTGGGTCACTCAACTCTTTATCAGCCAAAAGAACCTGCTTCGTCCATTGAAAATCGGGCAAAGTGTCAAAATCGCTTATTTTATTAGGCTGAATACATTAGCCGAAATCCAGTGTTTGGGAGACCTTGCTATAGAAATACCTGATCGGTGACGAATTTGTTTGGTTAGGAGGTGGAAAATTATCTAATTTGTCCGTATACGATTAAAGATACCTACAAGATATGAGTGATCAATCCACCCCATCTACCCAAAATACTAACTCTGGCAACGAAGACTGGGTATTCCTGGCTCTGCGCCTTTTTCTCGGTCTGCGCTGGCTGTTTGCGGGCTTGGACAAGTTCGGTTCTGTTGGCAATTACAGCTTCGAGAACTACTACGCAAAAATGTCCGGCATGGCCGGTGGAATTGCTGAAAACTCCATTATTCCGGGGTGGGCAGCCAAGATCTTCGCCCTGCCAATGGGTTATCTCATGCTCATTCTCGCCATTACCATTCTTCTCGGAATCAAGATGCGCATCTCACTGATTGTGTCTCTGTTTCTCTATGTAGGATTGTCCGTGGGATTGATGGCTGTCGACGAGCAGCACGGAATAGCTTGGCTTGGTATTCATCTAATAATATCTGTAATGGCACTCAAACTGGTAAGCCATGCCAAGTGGGTGGTTTTAAAAGACTAACTTAAGCCAATAGGAAAAATGAGTAAGGATACAGGACTCGGCGTCGACCGCCGCAGCTTTTTAAAAACCAGTGTCGCCGGCGGAGCCGGTTTGATGCTGTCCGGCAAACTTCCACTGTTTGCTGTCGGTGGGGATACCAAAATGAACGATATCAATGTGGCTCTCGTGGGCGTAGGAGCCCAGGGCCAGGTGTTGATGCAATCGCTTATGAAAATGCCCGGCCTGAATTTTGTTGCTGTGTGCGACATCTGGGAAAAGTTCAATTTGAAACGTGGCGTGGGTCTTCTTCGCAAGTCCGGCCACAAACCAGCTCCCTATACCGACTATCGTGAAATGCTGGAAAAGCAGCCGGACCTCGATGCGGTCATAGTAGCGACTCCGGATTTCTGGCATGCGCCCATTACCAATGCCTGCCTCAAGGCCGATATACACGTGTACTGTGAGAAGATGATGTCCAACACTCATGAAGGTGCGGTCTCTATGGTTCGGACCGCCAAGGAAGCGGGCAAATTGCTACAAATTGGCCACCAGCGCCGGAGCAACCCGCGCTACCAGTTTGTTAAGAAACACTTGCTTGAGGAAAACAGCATCTGCGGTCGCATTACCAACGTGAATGGTCAGTGGAACCGCGCCGTGACGGAACCCCTGGGTTGGCCGGAAAGATACGCTATCGACGATGCCATACTTAAAGAGTATGGTTTTGAAGGCATGCACCAGTTCCGTAACTGGCGCTGGTTTAAAGGCCTCGGAGGAGGACCGATCTCTGACCTCGGTGCTCATCAGATCGACATTTACGGTTGGTTCCTCAATGCAAATCCCATAGCAGTGACCGCCAGCGGAGGCGCCGATTATTATGATAGTCTCGAGTGGTATGACAACGTCATGGCCATCTATGAATTTGAAACCTCGGCCGGTCCTGTTCGCGCCTTTTACCAGGTGCTGACTACCACCAGTGCTGGTGGCGGCTATTTCGAGTATTTCATGGGAGATGAGGGTTCTATCAAG
The DNA here is from genome assembly GCA_027297085.1 of Verrucomicrobiota bacterium. Lineage (GTDB taxonomy): Bacteria > Verrucomicrobiota > Verrucomicrobiia > Opitutales > UBA2995 > UBA2995. The sequence goes on from JAPUIL010000151.1 coordinate 5,352, forward strand.
ATGTCCGAAAATCCCAAATACACCACTGTCTTTCGCGAAGCCAACGCGCCTAGTTGGAACAATTACGTCAACGACGGGTTCTTAAAGAATAAAGGAGAACGCGACGTGAGACCCTGGGAAATTCCATTACCTGTACGACAAGAAAAGTCATCCTCCGTGGACGTGCGCGAAACCGCAGCCCTCGATGCCTTTGATATAAATGTAACGCTCGACGGTTATATTCACCAGCCTCACCTGGAGAACTTCTTTAACACGGTCCGGGGCGCCGACACGTTGAATTGTCCTGGTGAAGAAGCCCTGCAATGTGAAGCAGCGGTTCTCAAAGTAAATGAGGCCATTGAAGCCCAACGCAGACTCACATTCACCGACGCAGATTTCCATGCATAACGTAATGAAAACTATAATACGAATTATCACAGTCTCCGCTTTTATTGGAGTTTACTTATTCTCTATCTCGTCTCTGCAAGCAGCGGATAAGGTTTTAGAGTTTGATCTCCCGAAGCCTAAATTCTCAGGTACACCGGTTCCAATTAAAGGAATCCCGCACCTGGAAAAAACTGCTCAAGGCGCACGACCTGACTTCAAAGTTCCTTCCGATGTAGAACTCGTTTCTGAAGGTAAGGAAGTTACTTCCAGCGACGACTGGCCGATCATCGGCGAGCTCGAGTTTCTCACCGATGGTGATAAAGATGCTGACGAAGGTTACTATGTTGAACTCGGACCCGAGCTGCAGTGGGTGCAAATCGACTTAGAAGCCTCCAAGGAGATCTTCGCCATTGTTCTTTGGCACTACCACTCACAAGCACGTGCTTACCACGATGTGGTTGTGCAGGTCTCTGACGATCCGGAATTCGGAAGCGGAGTAAAAACCATCTTCAACAGCGATCACGATAACTCCGCCGGCCTCGGCCGTGGAAAGGACAAAGCTTACATTGAGTCCTACGAAGGTAAGTTGATCGATGCCAAAGGCGTTTCAGGCCAATACGTTCGCCTCTACTCCCAAGGCAACTCCACCGATACCATGAACCACTACCTCGAAGCTCAAGTTTTCGGTCGCTAGTTCTTAATCGAATCTTTCCAAAAACCCCGGTCCGCAAGGCCCGGGGTTTTTTGGCGGGTGCGACGTTCGCGGCCCTTGCCAGGGCCAGGGCCCAGTCAAGCGCCGCAGCCTTGCTGACATTAGAAAATCCGCTCTGCCACGGCCGCATTCTTAGTGAAAGGTGGTATAAGGTATAATTCTATGGATATTAACCTTCCACTCTTCCCTATTCCCTTCCTCACGCCATTGCTCTCAGCGCCTTCACCAACACATCCAGCTCTTGGGTGCTGGTAAAAACATTTGGGGAAATACGGCAGCCATGAACACCACTGCCGTCGATTGGAGCGGTATAAATTTTATATTTGTCCATTAAGGTTTTCCCCATATCCGACGGTTCCATACCTTTGATTCCAACCGTAGCAATTCCACAAGAACGATGTCTCTCCTTGGGGGTATATAAAACAACATGGTCCATCTCCCTGGCTTTATCCGTCCAATAGTTTTGTATGTACCGCAATCGAGCTTCCTTTCGCTCCCCGCCAATCATATTGTGATAGTCTATGGCGTTGGCTATGGCCAGGTCCGTATGTGCCGGATGGGTACCGGTATGATTGAGTTTCAGAATGTCAAATTCTTCTCTTTCGACGTCAGCAAATACGGGCCAGATCTTAGGGACATTCTTTTTCTTCACGTATAAGAACCCTGCACCCAGAGGCACGCTCAGCCACTTGTGCAAGCTGGTGCCGTAATAATCGCAGTTCAGGTCGTTAATCGAAAAATTGAAATGACCAAATGCATGGGCGCCATCCACCATCACATCCACACCCTTTTTATGGGCCATATCACAGATCTTCCGGATGGGGAGAATGTGGCCGGTTATGTTGATGATGTGACAAACCATCAATAACCTCGTTCGGGAAGTAATAGCAGAGGCATAGGCCTCCACAATTTCTTCGTCCGACTTCGGGTGCATGGGTACGTCAATGACTTTTCTCACCACTCCGTATCTTTTCTCTACCAAAAGGAACATATTTCGCATGGCCCCATAATCCTGGTTGGCCAATACGGCTTCATCTCCTTTCCGCCAATGTACACCGCCAATTACCGTATCCAACGATTCCGTGGCGTTTCTGGTGATAATCAATTCATCCGGAACACAGCCCGCCATGTCAGCCAGCTTGGCTGCCACTCTCTCTTTGTTCTCCAAGCGAAAATTCCGCATGTAATAAGAACCCTGATAATTCACCTCGCGAACATGAGTGATGAAATGCTCCAGAGTGTCTTCGGGCAGTAAACAATAGAAGCCGCTTTCCAGATTTATATAGTCCGGTTTGAGTTTGTAAGTAGCTCTGATTTTCTCCCAAAAATCCTTATCTCCAGCCAGTTCTTCAGAAGAAAGATGCTCTGCTGCACTCAGTATCTTTTCCAGGTTTGCAAAAAATGGAGACGCCGACAGACCCACCAACGATATCCGTTTTATGAAGTCACGCTTATTCATGGTTACTCAATTAATGAAGGTAGTAGGTGCCTGGATAAATTGCCAGCGATTCTTTACGGAGCAAAAAAAAACCCTATGCCGGCCTTCGCGCTTGGCTGCCGTATGGTGCGACGAGGACCCGTCTCCGCACTGCGCCCTCGAGGCACGCGCCGTCGCGCTACCTTTTATGTCGTTTGCTAAAGCTCACCATTTAGCCATTGCTAGGCGCTCGGTCCCTTGTCTATTGAGATGAGTTATTAAGGGGGGCAAATTAAAGGTTTTCGAGAATGGGCATAATCATGCCCGTTATGTGTAACCACTGTTCTCAGATGATCTGTACCATTGTCATCGGTTAATACAAGTGTGTCACAACTCCCCGTCGAGCCACTGTTCGATGATATCGAATTCGTCTTCTGTGACTTTGGCGTCCGGGTGAGTGATAAGGTAGCTTTCTATGGGCATATCCCCATCGAGAACCTCGTCGAATGTCTCTTCGATCTTCTGCACTTGTTTCTTCTCGGAGTAGTTATCCCATTTCGAAAAGTTAACCTCAGCTCTAGCTTCGTGCACATGATCGGCCACCCACCAGGAGACAGGTGCCACATAAGAATACCAGGGCCAGTGAGCTTCATTGGAATGGCAATCGTAGCACTTGGCTTTGAGGATAGCTTTTACTTCGTCGGGTATTTCAGAGTCGGCAATCTCGGGCGGATTGCTCCGGTCGACAGGTTTTAACTGAATGAGGAGAAAGATGGTTAGGAGAGTGTATCCTGAAATCTTGAGGATTTTCTTCATAGCTTGGTCGATGAATAAAACGGTTTCCAATCATCACATAAGGAGTCGCACATTCTTGTCTATAAGAACATATTTCAAATTCAAAATCGGTGCTGGGCGAATCCATTTGAATTGGCCACGTACACCGCGACTTTTTTGCAACCAATTAGCCCGAACCTCTCACCAAATGTGCACAAATAGAGTTAAGAAGATAATAGTAAGCGTTTTGTGAGATTCTTCGGAAATACAACCCGTCCATATCCGTTTGCACACATTTTCGGGCTGACATGCCGAGTGTTCCTTCCTCCCGGCTTCAGTAACGCACGGAACTGCGCGCCTTCGCCTATCAGTCGTCGAGCTCGACATCTCAACTCCGTGAGAATTCCGGGTTAGCTTTGATCAGTGTTGGAGTTAAGACATCCAGGTGGTTCGTTTTTACTTGGTTCGTGGAAAGTCCTCACATTGAACTTGTTATTCCCCTTTGCTTGCGTCGGGGTTGCTGACTGATGGGAAAGTTTGAAAACCGAAGGTTCTTCATAGTTGTAGGAGGGGCTTTATACCCCGATTTCATCGTACACCTCGGAACGACCGGGTCATAAAGCCCCTCCTGCAAATGAGTTGTATTTAATGGAAAAAGGTCTGGGCGGTATTCAGTCCTTCCTGCATGGTGGTTTGCGCAATGATCGTGATTTATGTATTTAAATACCCCGCTGCTTGCGGCGGGGATCTTTTTTAGTGCACTTCTCTGATGCCTATCTACAACTTCCGGTTCCTACTAGTTTCTTTTTTCTTCGGTGTATTGTCCGGTGGATTCCTATCAGGTGACACCGTTGACAATGTTGCTAAAACGCGGGCAAACATGCTTGAAGTTCTAAAGATTCGGGAGACCATGGCCACCGAGAAGCGTGCCTGGCGTGAACAGAAGGATTTAATGGAAGGACAGCTCCAACTGGATAGACAGGCGTTATCCCTCTTGGAAGTGTATTTGGCGGAAAGCGAGCCGCAGCTGGAATCCTTGCTCGAAGAATCAACTAGCTTGAAAGCCGATCTGGAGGATTACACGGAGGTGATCGAATTCTGGACAGGGAAACTGGAAGTCCTAAAGGAGCGGCTGGCTATTCTTGTATCGAGATTTCCGCCGGGATTAAAAAATCAGCTGATGTTGGAATTGAGAGACCTGCAGGCATTGGATATTTCCAGGGATAACGCCCTGTTGAAACGTGCATTCGACATGTGCCTTGAGATAATTTCGGAGGCGAATGAATACCACCGTGACATTCACTTGATCACCGAAGTGCACGCTCTTCCCGATGGTAGGAGAGGGGACTTCAAGGTGGTATATCTGGGATTGTCGGGAGGTTATTATTTTTCCGATCCGTTGAAAATGGCCGGTAGAATTATCTGGGACGGCGAGACCTGGCAATGGGAGCAAGACAATGCGTTGTTAATCGATCTGGTCTCACTGGGCGGGATAATTTCCGGTCAAGAATCACCCCGGTATCTGGCCCTGCCATTTCAGGCGAAGGAGGTGTCGCCGTGAGGTTGATTGCCGTATTGGCAGCTTGTTTATTTTGTCCCGGCTTATGGCTTAGTGGCCAGAGCCTGGAGGAAGCGTTAGTTTGGAGTAAACAGGAACTGGCGGTAGCCAAGCAGGAACATGCCAAGGCCAGGGACATTATCGTGGATGAAAAACTTCCGCTTGCTCGTGAACTTCGCATAATTCGTCAAGAATTGCGCCAACAAGGTGAAAATAAACGCCTTCTTGATGAGAAAAAAAAGGGCAGTGATTTCGAGGTGGAGCAGCTCAAGTCGAAAAACACAACATCCAGTGCGTTGGCACAATATCTGGAAAATCAGGCCATTCGTTTCCGGCAGGGGTTTGAAGCTGATTTGGGCATAGGTGAGCGTCTCTCTTATGCGGACTCTTTCCTGGAGATGAGCCGGGCGCACCAAAGTTCTGCATCGCTGCTTGAGCGAGCGGAAGCGCAGTGGAAAGTGATTGAAAGTTCTCTCTCCCGCGCCGAGGGCATTTCGGGGGGTGCTCGTTTTGGTACTCAAGCTGTTTCCGCCGAAGGAGTATTGGAAAAAGGTACGGCTATTCAACAGGGCCCCCTAGTTTTTTTTAAGTCCGATGAAAGCTCCATTGCTGGCAATCTGGTAGAGGATGAAAGTCTTCGACCGCATGTAAAAAATCTAGGAGAAGAACATAAAGCCGCTGTTCTCAAACTGTTTGAAGGAGCCAAGGTGGTTATACCCGTTGATCCTACTCTGGGACAGGCAGCCTTGATTGAGCAGGAAGCCGTTTCCCTAAAGGAGCACCTAGTGCGGGGTGGATTCTGGATGATTCCCATTTGTCTCTTTGGAGTCTGTGCTCTGCTTACCGGAATATGGAAATGGACTGCTTTACAGAAGATGCAGCTTCCGACCATCAAGGAGTTTGAAAAACTGAAAGACCTGTCTCCTGACGATTGGAGAAAACAATATCGTGGGGATGCCCGGACGCTTTTGGAAAACCTGACGAATGTTAAAACCGAAGCTCCGGACATTCAAGCTGCGGAGCTCGACGTGGCGTATCAGGAATTTAAATTCAAGCTCAACCGGTGGCTACCTGTGATTGCTCTAACCGCCGGTGTATCTCCGTTATTGGGTCTACTGGGAACGGTCACCGGCATGATTAAAACCTTCCAACTTATCAGTCTTTTTGGTGCGGGAGATGCCAAGCTGCTTTCCAGTGGTATTTCAGAAGCGCTAATTACCACTGAGTTTGGGTTGGTTGTGGCAATTCCAGCCCTGATCTTCCATACTTATTTGCAACGTCGTGTTAAAAAGATCCTCGTTCGGTCAGCCAGTTTGCTCGAGCAGGTGAGCAGAAGAGTGGTAGGGTAAAATGAGTGAGGTATTCCAGGATATGGGAAGTTACCTCCACAAGGGAGGCTGGATGATGATTCCGCTGTTTGTGCTTGGTCTGATCTTATTTACTTCGCTATTGAGAGCGCTTCTCTTCCTGGCCATACATGCCAAATCTGATGTTGAGGAAGAGGCCGCCTTTGAACGTCGATTAAGATATCTGAAAGTTTTGACCAGCGTGGCACCCTTGTTGGGGCTGTTGGGAACCGTGGCGGGGATGTTGAAAACCTTTCGTGGATTGGCGAGCAAAGGAATTTCCTACACGGAAAATTTAATTGCGGTCGGAATATCGGAAGCCCTGGTCACCACGCAGATGGGCCTGTCTATCGGTGTGATCGGACTAACTGGAATTATGCTTTACCGTCACTTTCATCAGCGGTACCTGCTTCATGAATACAAGCAAGAAGCCATTCGTTTAAGATCGATTCAGATTGGAGGTAGCGAATGAAAAAAGCCTGGGCATCGGAGTTGGAAGAAGAAAGCGGAGAAGGTATAAATATTTCTCCCCTTATCGATATCGTGTTCATCCTGCTGCTGTTTTTTATCGTTACTTCAGTCTTTGTTCAGGAGACCGGCGTTGAGATTGAACGACCGGAGTCCAGTCAGGCGGTTGAACTTGACCGAGAAAGTATATACATAGCCGTAAGTGGGGATTTGAAAGTCTATTATGGAGGGGCGGAAATAGGACTTCAGGGAATCCTTCCGACCCTGGAGCGGATAAATCCTGCCGATGACCAACCGGTTATCATTCAAGTAGATGGGCGAGTGCCAACCAATTTCCTGGTGCAAGTCATTGACGAGGTGAAGCAGGCCGGTATTGAAACCGTAAACGTCGCAACCATTGAGCCATCATGAGCAGTATTGCTGATACCCGACCGGCGGCAGTCACAGGAATCTCCGGTGCAGGAGGGCTTTTGCTACTTTTAGGGTTACTTTATCTTTTATCATACGTACAGCGCGAGGAGCAACCGAACCGCGAGATACAGTCTCTGGATATAGGGAGTGTTGCGATTTCCAACCCGGAAGACGAATCCAAGGAGATGGCTCAGTCACTCCCAAACAATTCCTCACCTGTCCCCCAACTACCGACCCAACCCTATCGTCTGCCTTCGCGGACTATTGAGCCCATACCATTGAGCCTGCAAGTGGATGTGACTCAAGTGTTGGAAAAACGAGATACTTTGGAATACCTCATGTCCCAGCGCGATCTCTTCGGTGCTTTTGGTTCGATCAAATTGGAGGGCACGGATTCCGCTCCCAGGGCGCTTTATATGCCGCCGAACGTTTTCCCTAAATCATTAAAGGACCAAGGCATTTATCACGGGAAAGTGCTCTTGTTAATCGAAATTAGTGAACAGGGAGTTGCCCTTGTCCGCCGTGTCATCGAAACGGATTACCCGGAAATCGTGGATCCGGTGATCGAGTCTGTTCACGGGGCCATTTACACTCGCCCCAAGCGGCATGGAAAACCAACCCGTACGATCATCAAGAGTCTTATACATTTTCGCTCCGGTCCGGAAGGTGATAACATGACACAGGAGGTACAGGAATAAGCGCAATGAGTACAAAAATCGTCACTCAGCCTGCCTACGCGCAATGTTTCCGCCGTCGCCAAATGGCTATGTCGAGATACGTCAGCACGGCACGGCTAAATCCTACAATTGGGAGGTCCGACGCGGTGTGTAGGAGCGGCTTTACGCCGCGATCCGGTCAGCCCGTACAATCGCGGGATAAACACGCTCCTACAATTGCGAGTTCCGAATCGTGGTACAGGAGGGTTTTTGACCACAACTCCATCTCAAAAGAGAATCGTGGCATAAAGCCGCTCCTACAGTTTTTGAGTTTTCGTCGCTGGAATAAAATAGACCGGATCGCTATGATTCTATTTTTCGGGTTCCTTTGCCAGGTATCCTGGGGAGTGATTTATGATTTGCCCTTTGATTTGCCTACAGATCCCGATCGTTGGAAGGAAGAGGAATTCGAAAAACGGTTTAAAGGTAGTTATGGGATCAACACCCTGCTGGAGCCGGAACTGGATGTGGATAACTTCAATATATATGAAGGCGTGCTTGCCTTTCTCGACAACCGTGAAGCCGCTGTAGCCTTTATCGAGAATGGTATGAGCAACTTGGAAGAGCAGGGATTGGAAGTAAGTGGCTCATTGAATTTTTTACTGGGCAACTTTCATTTCGAAAACGGCGACCATGAGTTGGCGTCTGAACAATACATTCAAGCCATCCATAAGCATCCCAACTTTCTGCGATCGTATGAGAATCTTGGGTACTCGCTGATGCAGTACGATCAAAACGAAAAAGCCCTTCCGATACTTCTCAAAGCATTGGAGCTTGGCAGTAACGATTCTCAGATTCATGGACTGATAGGTTTTCTTTATTTGGAGAAGGAGCTATATCTAAGTGCCTTGACGGCCTTCGAATCGGCGATGCTTTTCAATCCAAGAAACAATACCTGGCGGTTTGGCATATTTCAGAGTCTCATAAACCTCTATCGCTATGAGGATGCGTTGGGAGTGGCCGAGGAAATCTTATTGTTTGATCCGGATAGCAATAGAAATTGGCAGAACCTTGCCAGCCTTATGCTTCAACTGGACCGTGATGATGAGGCTGTAACTCACATGGAGGTGCTGCATCAAATGGGAGGAGCAAGTTATGCGACCCGGCGGTTGCTCGGCAATCTCTACTTCAATCGCGAGATGATAGAGTCAGCAAGTCGCCAATTCCTTGTTATGATCGAATTGGCTAGTGAGGCTAGTGAGCTCGAAGACGTATTGGAAGTCTGCGAGGGATTTCTTTATTTTGGATTTTTGGTGGAAGCAGAGGGCCTGCTGGCGAAGTTAATAGTAAAGCGTTCCGAGTTAGGCTTAAGCTTGGATCCCACTTCCATGGACTTTATCGAGGCGCTTATTTATCTGGAGAGGGACCAGGCGCCCAGTGCTGAAGGTTTACTTAAACGCATTCTCGAAGAAGATCCTGCGCATCCTCGTGCTCTGATCACTCTGGCACATGCTTATTTCATGCAGGGAGAACTTGACCAATCTGGTATTTATTTTGAACTGGCTCAAATGTATCCGGAAGTCAGCTACGATGCCTTTTATGGTCATGCTCAATTGTTGTTAGGTCTTCGGCAAACAGATGAAGCCATAGCAAAACTTCGACAGGCATACTCACTTGAGCCAAGCGATGAGCTTGCTCAAATAATACGGTCCCTTGAGGAAACGGGACGGCTTCTAAGATAGAAGGTTTTAAAAGGATGAAAGCAGGCGGATGAATTATAAGCATGACGCGTAGAAAAGTGAGATGAGGGAGGTTGATCTGAGACTCGCATCGAGTTTCATCACATCTGCCTCCAGAGTCACCGCTGGTTCATATACCTGAGCATTTTCCTTTCAATGTTATTTGCTGCATCCAAGATCCTTTGAGTACGTTTATTCGAACGTGGTGGTCTGGGTCCTTGAGGTAACAAGTCGATGGGAGAGCTGCCATTCTGCAGGATAAAGTACAGCATATGGTCCACAATTTTTTCCACAGATTTGGGATCATATGCGAATCGCGGAGTGGGCTGGTTGTCCATTCTGGCCGATTCATCCTGATTTTCGGATGGGTCCACAATCCTCATGGGATAATCGGTTAAAATCAAGTTCAGCGGTCGTTTACTGTCCAAAAGCGGTTTCAATAAGACGTCGTCATTTATTTCGATAACGGGGTTTTTCTTATTTCTAAACAGCAGGGTAGGAGCATTCAGTTTTTCCAAGTGTTGCAGATAGACCTTCCGGATAGGTTCCATAATTTTTGAATCCTTTGTGTCCGCTGGGAAGGTAGTAGCAAATAGGCCACTTTCCGGCTCTTCCAGGATAAGCCCGGTAAAAGGAAAAGCGGTTGCTAATCGGATAGCTAAATCTGCGTATTCTTGGGTGGCGAACAGGAAGAAACTTTTGGAATCGAGATAATTTTTGGACAGGAAAAAATCCAAAACGGATTTCCAATCCTCTGTGGATAAGGTGTTCGCATTTTCCAGGGACTCTCCGATGGGAATGATCACGCTAATCGAATGGGATATTAACTGATTTCCTATCGGATTACGGGTTATATAGTAGCCGAGAAATCTATCCCTTGGTGTAGAAGGCGGTACCTCTCCCCCCCTCTCACTTGCCAATCTATGCATAGTTTGAACCACTCGAGCCCATGCTTCCATTCCCGTTTCTGCCTGAGGCCCGATTTCCGGATCCAACACTAAAACCACGGGGAAAGGACCCTGGGTATCCGGATAACAATTAAGGAAGGAATATCTGCCGCCGGATGCCACTTTGACCCTGTTTTCCACCCAGCCAAGCAATGGCGAATAAATGCGCCTTATTAAAGGATTGGACTCAGTTACCCTTCCTCCCATGAGGTACTCTTGAAGGAGCTCTTGCTCTTCTTCGG
>JAPUIL010000152.1 GCA_027297085.1 Verrucomicrobiota bacterium
AATATTAATTCACAAAACTCTGCAGTTCTTGAAACACTCCGGCGCCTGAAAGATTCTTGCATCAACGGATTACTTCCTCAATCAACTTAGGCACAGCTTCCTTAAATTCTTACTACCCCAAGACAATCCGCATTTTACCCAAATGATAATCATGACATACTATCTATCTCATGCTGCCCGCAAGGCATTCCGACAGCCAGCTCTGGCCTCACTGATTGGCCTGCTTATCTCCAGTTCTTTGTTAAACGGACAAGGGAATTTTACCTCCTTGTTTAATGGCAAAGACCTCACCGACTGGGAAGGACAATCAGAACTCTGGAAAGTAGAAAATGGCGAGATCGTTGGCACCACCGAAGGCAACCCACTTGAAAACAATACTTTCCTTATATACAAAGGATCGAACGTCAGCAATTTCCACCTGAAGGTGAAGCTTAAGATGCTGGGTGAAAGTAACTCCGGCATCATGTATAGGGCTCAGCCTATAGAAGGCATCGACTATGCCCTTTCCGGTCCCCAAATGGATATCCACCCCAAGTTGGAATACCAGGGTATGTATTACAGCGAAAAAACAGGTCGCGGCATCGTGGCCCAACGCGGCCAGAAGGTAACCGTTCCCGCGGACTTGAATGCCAAGGGGAAAACCACACCCAAAGTAACCGGCACATTTCCCTTGGAACCAAGCTTCAAACTCGATGAGTGGAACGAATACGAGATCATTGCAGTGAATAAACGCCAGATCCATAGAATCAATGGTGTCGTCACCATCGACTTGATTGATCGGGACCCGAGTGCCCCAACAACGGGTGCTATCGGGTTCCAACTGCATCGAGGTCCAGATATGACGATCTACGTCAAAGACGTTGAACTAAGAAACCTGCGTGGTGGTGAAGCACGCGAAGCGATACAATACGCTTTATCAGCTCCGGGAACAAAAAAAAAAGAAGGCCCCCGCGAAGGACTCGCCATCAATGAAAACCGCGCCACTCCGGTAGATCGAATAAAGGTCCCCCAAGGATTTAAAGTAGAACTCCTCTACTCAGTGCCCGGCGACACACAAGGTTCCTGGGTAAACCTGGGATTGGACGGCAAGAACCGTATTATTGCCAGCGATCAATTCGGCAGCCTCTACCGCTTTAAACCACCTGCTGCGGGCAAAGCACTAGACCCAGCCGATATTGAGAAGGTCCCCGTCAATATCAGAGCGGTAAATGGCATGCTCTGGGCCTTTGACTCACTTTATGTGGGTGTGAACGATTACGAAGACAGCACAAAATCTGGACTCTATCGTATCACTGACACAAACGGCGATGACCAATTAGATCATGTTGAACTTCTCCGCCAAATTCCTTCTCGCGGTGATCATGGCGTGCATGCAGTCAAGCTTTCTCCAGACGGTAAATCCATTTTCCTCATCTGCGGCAATAATGCCGAACCGACTCCGGTCGATGCATCTCGCGTCCTGGAAAATTGGGGCGAAGATCACTTGCTTCCGCGCATGCCTGACGGCCGCGGACACAATCGCGACCGCCTGGCTCCAGCCGGGACTATTTATAAAGTATCTCCCGATGGGCAACATTGGGAACGCTACTCCATGGGCTACCGCAACATCTTCGATGCCGATTTCAATGCCGATGGTGAACTCTTTACTTACGACGCGGACATGGAATACGATTTCAATACCTCCTGGTATCGCCCCACCCGGGTAAACCACGTGGTCAGCGGCTCCGACTACGGCTGGCGCAACGGTACCGGTAAATGGGCCGAATGGTACGTCGATAGCGTGCCAGCTGCGGTAAACATCGGCGCCGGTTCACCCACTGGTGTAACCTTTGGTTATGGAGCCAAGTTCCCAGCCAAATACCAGAAGGCATTATTCATTATGGATTGGAGCTGGGGCAAACTTTACTCGGTAAACCTTCGCCCTGAAGGCTCGAGCTATACAGGAGAAAAAGAAGATTTTGTATCCGGTGTTCCCTTACCCTTAACCGATATGGTCATTCATCCGGATGACGGCGCCATGTATTTTACGATTGGCGGACGCAAAGTGCAGTCAGGTCTTTATCGCGTCAGCTATGTGGGCGATGAGGATACCTCCCCGATCGATGCAAAGTCCCCGGGGCAAGATGCCCGAGACGTTCGCATCGTCCTGGAACAGTTTCACGGGAAACAGGATGACCGGGCCGTTCAACTGGCCTGGTACCACCTGGACCACGACGACCCCTTCATTCGTAATGCCGCTCGCCGAGCCTTGGAAAGCCAACCGGCCAATGGCTGGGGACGCCGTGCTTTCCGCGAGCAGGATCCAGGTAAAAAGATTCCCGCTTTATTGGCACTCACTCGTGTTCGAGGAATAGATCCCTTCCACAGAAAAGATTCCGACCCTCCGATCAACCAGGCCCAGGGAACTCGTATCCTAAACGCCCTCGCTGATCTCGACTATGGTTCACTCTCCGAACGTCACCGTCAGGCATTGGTCCGCACCTACCACGTTGCGCTGAATCGCTTCAGGGGAACAGGAGCAGAAGTGGTTAATAAGATCATCGCTCAATTGGATCCTCACTTTCCCGCGAAGACCCTGGAGTCTAACCGCTTACTTTGTGAAACACTGGGGTTTCTCCAGGCACCGAACACAGCACGGAAAGGAATTGCTCTGCTCAAGTCTGCAACGACCCAGGAAGAACAACTCGAATACGCCCGGTCCCTGCGTCTGCTCACGAATGGGTGGACCAATGCTCTGCGGACTGAATACTTCGAGTGGTTCCTGAGAGCAACCAACTACCGGGGAGGTGCAAGTTTCGTAAAGTTCGTCGAAAATATCCGTCTCGATGTAGAAGCTTCACTCACCGAACAGGAGAAGATAGATCTGGCAGAAATCCTGGCGCGTAAACCAGTAATCAAATCCCCCTTGGAAGAAGCCATGTCCAGTCTGGCCGGAAGATCCACCTTTACTAATTGGAAGCTGGATGACCTGGCCGACGCAGGAAACAACATGACTGGTAGAGATTTCAAGAGGGGCCGAACGATGTTCGCGGCCACTGCCTGTTACTCCTGTCACCGCTTCAAAAACCAAGGAGGTGCCACAGGACCAGATCTCACGTCGGCAGGGGGTCGTTATTCGCCTCGCGATTCCCTCGATCAAATCATTAATCCAAGTAAGGAAATCAACGAACAGTTTGTCCCCGTTCAAGTTTCCATGCTGGATGGAACTTCGGTCCACGGAATCATTGTAAACTTGAAAGGAGACGTGGTTGTGGTGAACACAGACCTGACCGATCCATTCCAACGGACTGATGTGGACCGCAAATTAGTAAAGAGCATCGATCCGTCACCAGTGTCTCCTATGCCACCAGCCCTGTTAGGTCTGCTTGAAAAGGAAGAGATCTATGACCTCGTCGCCTATGTGCTCAGTGGCGGCAATCCCGAAGATGAGCGCTTTCAATAGCATCTCATGACAAGACAGTTGTTAGTATTTGTCCTCCTGATCGTCGCAGTCAGCCTTCAGGCTGCTGACAAGTTGCCTAACATTGTCCTGTTAGTCGCAGACGACCTGGGTTACGGTGAGCTTGGCTGCCAGGGCAACCCGCAGATACCCACGCCCAATATCGATTCGCTGGCCGAGCACGGCATCCGTTTCACACAGGGATATGTCACTGCTCCCTTCTGCAGTGCTTCGCGAGCAGGTCTGATGACGGGTCGTTACCAGACCCGCTTTGGTTACGAATTTAATCCCATCGGAGCGAAGAACGAAGATCCAAATGCCGGTTTACCTGTGGGTGAAACTACCATTGCCGATGTGTTGGTGAACGCAGGCTATGTTACTGGCATATTCGGCAAATGGCACTTGGGAGGTACTGCCAAATACAACCCTATTCGTAGAGGTTTCGATGAGTTTTTTGGCTTTCTGCACGAAGGACACTACTTTGTGCCCCAACCCTACCAGGATCATACTACAACCTGGCTCCGTCGCAAAGTGCTGCCGGGAGGTGGAGAAGGTCGATGGATCTCCGAAGACGGTAAATTGATTTACTCTACCCACATGGGAAACACCGAGCCCGACTACGATGCCGACAACCCCATCTATCGTGATGGGCAGCCTGTAGTGGAAACCGAATACCTGACCGATGCATTCACACGAGAGGCTGTCTCATTCATCGATCGCCAGGCAGACAAACCGTTTTTTCTCTACGTACCCTATAATGCGGTACACAGCCCAATGCAGGGAGCGGATCCCTACATGGAAAAATTCGCGCACATAGAAGACATCCAACGCCGCATCTTTGCTGCTATGCTGGCCAACCTCGACGACAGCGTGGGAACCATCCTGGCCAAACTGCGTGAAGAAGGCCTTGAAGAAAATACACTCATCTTCTTCATCAGCGACAACGGCGGCCCAACACGTGAATTGACCTCAAGCAACCTCCCGTTACGCGATGGAAAGGGAAGTGTCTACGAAGGCGGAAACCGGGTACCCTTCATGGTCCAATGGAAAGGCAAACTACCTGCCGGTTCTGTTTACAAAAACCCTGTTATCTCTCTCGATATTTTTTCCACTGCGGCCGCAATTGCCAATGCACAAGTCGACAAGCACAAAAGAATAGATGGCGTAAACCTCATACCCTTCTTGACGGGCGAGAAAAAGGGCCGACCTCATGATCAACTCTTCTGGCGCATCGGCAGCCGTGCGGCTATCCGTGTCGGCGACTGGAAGTTATTACGCAATCCGCGCCGCGGACAAGGTGACGATTGGGAGCTCTACAATCTTGCAAAAGACATCAGCGAGGAGAACGACCTGGCCGCGAAGAATCCCAAAAAGTTTAAAGAAATGATAGCTGCCTGGGAGTCGATGAATGCTGAGATGATCGATCCTGTTTGGAGTCCGAGATAAATAACAGGAGTGCACAGGGATTATTTTAATCTTCCTCTTACTCTATTTAAAAAATTTCGGCGATCTCGATCAATTGGATGCTCTCCAAACAATCGCAGGGAAACCCGTTCCTACAGCCGTGGCAATGAAAGTACAGGAGCGACCTTGGTCGCGATCATCTAGTAATTCTTATCAATTCGCTGCCCCGCGAACAACATCGGCCAACGATTGAGATACACTGCGACCCAAGTTCTTCGAAGCTTGTGGATTACCCACTGTGTATAAGATCGCTCCATACACACCCGTTTCCAAATTTACCATAAACAAAGCGCGGCTTGAAGCCAGGGATCCGGAGTGAGTCAACTCGACTGTTTTCCGATTTTTTATTTGCAGGCTCCAACCAAGTCCGTAGCCCTGCCCCTCCACCTGTCGACGGGTATACTCGTCGAAGATGTCAGCAGAAAGAAGACGTCCATCTTCCGTGGCTCCTCTGTTCACAACCATTTGCAGAAAACGGGCACTATCTTTTGCAGTGGAATAAACGCTACCCCCAACAAGGGACAGTTGGAAGGGCATCGAAAGATGCGGAGTGGATTGGTTGAGTTTACCTCGTAGTGATCCCGTAGCGATATTCGGATCGTTCGGATCCGGGAAATAAGTTGTGCGAGAAAGCTGGAGCGGAGCACTGATCTTTTCCTGAAGCAGAGATTCAAAAGACTGCTTAGTGGCCACTTCGGCAACTCTTCCAATCACACAATATCCGGCTCCACTATAGGCGTAAGTTTCACCAGGATCAGCAAGTAGCGGCTCTCCAGCAATACCCTCAACCGCATCCTCCAAGGTTAGTTTGAAGTCCCGGATCCACATTGTCTGACGTTTTGTCATCCCTACCTTCTGAGAGTAAATTCCACCACGATGACTTAGTAGCTCCCTCAAGGTAGGTGCACGTGCATTATCTCCTGAACTGGTTTTTAGACTTTCGAATTCCGGCAGCCAGGCATCTATCGATTTGTCCAAAACCAAAGTCTCATCCTGAACGAGGGTCATTAGAAGTGCAGATGTAAAAGGCTTGGAACAGGAACCAATACAAAACTGCGTTTCTGAATCCACGGCTGTTGAATCACTAACTGACCGGACGCCGTAGCTACTTTCAAAGGCAACTTGGTCCATATCCCCAACGATAACCTGCGCACCAAGGATGGCGCCTGCTTC
>JAPUIL010000153.1 GCA_027297085.1 Verrucomicrobiota bacterium
CAAAGCCTTTCTCCGCGATAGGTCACAGGCTAAACGACCGGCGAGCCTATCTGACAGTAGTGGTATGCTGACGGGGTCTGGGGTGGATTATTTAATTATTCAATACTACCTGGCCTCATCTGATTCCCTTAAAAAAACTCCGAGAATTAGACGGGCCATTCTTGCCGAGCTTTTCGCTATCCAGATCGCGTTGTAGCCTTGGCCAAGCAGGGGCCGGATGGAATTAACCCTGAATCTAAGTAAACCTCAGCGGCTTCTTCTTCTCTCCTATTACAGAAATTGGAAAACTTGACTTTTGACCCGTTCCGTTTTCACCTCCGCCCGTCGTTTTTTCACACGGCGACCTGCGTGCATTCACGGATTCAGGCTTGAATCTTCAGACCGTCAATGACCAGGTCGACTTTTTGACCATCGAAATCTGCAACCTGCGGCAGGAGCCCCCAACGTTCAAAGCCGAGTTTTTTATTCATACGAAGGCAGGGCTCATTGTGTGCGAACACGAATCCGAGAAGAGTCGTAACGCCGAGACTGGGACAAGACTCGATCACTCGCTGTAAAAGCAAAGTGCCAAATCCCTGGCCGTTATATTCTGGCGCGACATAAACACTTACCTCGGCGGTTTCATGGTAAGCCGGTCTCCCATAAAACGACTGCAGGCTGATCCACGCGGCAATTCTTCCCCGATGCTCGAGGACCCACACGGGGCGACGATCAGGGTCATGATTTCGAAACCACTCCAGGCGATCCGTTACCGATACTTGCTCGGTATCCGCCGTCGCTTTCCTCCCTGGTATTGACGCGTTGTAGATATCAACGATTTGTGAAAGATCGTTCTCGCTGGCGGGCCGTATGGTGGGTTGGTTATCGGTAGACATTCTGTTAGTTGACTCCCGTAAGTAAAAAGGTAACTCTTGTGACACTGGCTTAACTTGAATAAGGAAACGATTTGACTCTCTCCGTCGACAAATTATTTCAGGCTGTTTTTGAGAGACAGGTGGCGATCCAGCCACGACGCTTGGCCTTTGTCTCAAATAGCCAACAACTGACTTTTCAAGAATTAAACGTACGTGCAAATTGTTTGGCACATCAATTGCAATCTCTGGGCATTGGCCCGGGGGACATCGTCGGAATCTGTATCCATAGTTCACCAGAACTGGCCATCGCTTGTATTGGGGTCTTGAAAACAGGTGCGGCTTTCGTTGGGATTGAGCCAAACTTTCCCGCGTCCAGGATTTCCGGAATTCTTGTAGATGCAGGTTGTAAAGTGTTAGTGCTTGGTGCTGCCGGGGAACGTTTCGAGGACTTCGGGGGACACAAATTATTTGTCAACGGCGAGCTCAGACGAACTCCTGCGGAAACCAAAAACCCTGAATGTCGATCAAAACCCGGTGATCTTTTCCAGGTCATTTATACCTCCGGCTCCACTGGAGAACCCAAGGGAGTCCTTGTAACGGCAAACTCGTTCTTAAGGAAGCTCGAATGGATGCACGAACGGTGTCCCATAGAGGACGGCGATGTTCTCCTGATGTATCGGTCTATCGGGCTGGCGGCAGGCACATGGGACTGTTTTATGGGGCCGTTGGCAGGTGTGCCAACCGTCATCGTCGGCAGAAACGAGCTGAGTGATCCTGCCAGGTTATGGAAAACTCTTTGCGACCATCATGTTTCCCATCTTTTTGCTTCGCCAATGCTGATCCAGGCTCTTCTCGATCCTGCAGAGCACAACAAAAGCATTAAGCCTTCCCTGAAGCTTGTTACCAGCAGCGGAGAACATCTGTCGAAAAAAATAGTGAAACGGTGGATGGCCATGTTTCCCGAGGTGCCGCTGCTCGATGTTTACGGCACATCAGAATACCCGTCCGGCATGATCCGTGAAGCATCGGATACACTGCGACGGGGGGTTAAGGAGATGAAATGGGCGCCAACCAAAGCGACTGTCGTGCGCATCCTGAATGATGATCTTTCCGAAACAACGAAGGGTCAGACAGGGGAGATTTATCTTTCAGGCCTCCATCTCGCAGAAGGTTACCTGAATGCACCGGACCTGACGGCCGAGCGGTTCATAGCGTGCCCCTCGAAACCCGAGGTGCGCATGTTTCGGACAGGAGATTTAGGGCGTCCTTACGAAGATGGTACTTTTGAAGTTCTCGGACGCAACGACGACATCGTCAATATCAGAGGTTTTCGCGTGGGCCTGGCGGAGGTTGAATGCGCCTTGGCTGATCACGACGGGCTCCGGGAGAGCGCTGTGGTCGCATTCGGTGATCCACTCCGATTGGTGACGTTTTACGTTCCCATTTCGTCGACTTCTGAGGGTGATTTGCGTGCTTATCTCGAGCAACGACTGCCCCAATACATGATGCCGGCGCATTTCATCAAGAAACCCAGGCTGCCCAGAACCCACGCCGGCAAGCTCGATCGCAACGCCTTGTTGGATGATTGGCAAAATCTCAATAGGAAATCGTCCTCAAATCCGCCGGCCACGTCATTGGAAAAGCAGGTCGAAAAAATCTGGATTGAGGTTCTCCAGTTGCCTGATGTCGGGGTCAACGATGAATTCTTGAAGCTGGGCGGCGATTCGATTGGCGCCATGCGAATTCTCTCGCGAATAAATGGAACTTTCGGGTTAAGCCTCGGGTTTCGCGATTTGCTCGACTCGCCGACGATCAAAGACCAGGCGAAATTGCTCGAAGCTCGATTATCAAAATGATGCTGACTTGGGGCGGACGGCAGACCAGAAACCGACGGTCTTGATCGATCGGGAAACTTGGTAGGTCATAAATTTACGCCTCGGATGATTGTCGTCATAGTCCTTAGTTGATAAGGCGCTCCCGCCATGATGCCCAACAGCCGTTTTATACACAACTCAGTTGCGCATACTGGGGTTGAGCGTTTGCGGTTAATTGCAGGGATTTCATGACTACCTTCTAATGAATGCGGCTCCTCAATATCAGCAAGTTTAAATTGCAGACAACAGGTTCTCAGTGAGCAGCCTGGGCCGCGCGCCACTTTCGAATAAGGTGATCTATTATTGCAATAGACCTACAGTATGCCTGGAACCTTCCAAAGCCCTACACCGCGATAGGTCACAGGCTAAAGACCGTACTCCCCGGTGTTGCCCACCAACAAAAAGCCCCGAGCAAACTCCTCAGGATGCCCAGGGCTAAATGTCACCTTACAGTCCAACACAAACGCGGCTTCCTGTTAAAAGCTATAGACGAAAGGTCTCAAGCAATCGTCAAATGCTAAGGTGAGCAGTCAGCTTAACGATTGGGGAAATCGAAAGGGGAATGCAAATGGAAATTTGGTGGTTAGGGGGAATGCTAATTTGCTTTCACTTTTTCGAGTAGAACTTCACTAAGATCCTCCAGTGACTGATTTGCATTTTTTTCTGGGAATGTCAGGCTTCGCGTCTACCATTGCAATGCAGTGTATATGAGCAAGAAACCTATAAGCCGCAAACATCTAAAGCATTTGCGATACATGAATAAGCTGAGGGGCCAGCAGTTCGACGAAAAACTGAAACCCTTTGCGGAAGAAATCCGCAGGCTTTATTTAGAGAAGTATCTGTCACCAATTGCCATCGAAAAGGCTTTAGATAAAAAAGTCACCACATGGCAAATAAGACGGTTTCTAATGAAGGCTGGTTTTTGGCAAGGGAGGGGAACTGTTCACTTTCAGCTTCGGAGGGAAAAAGCCCGGCTCAACCGCCTCGATATAAACGACATTCTCTTTAGAGAAGATACGAGATGTAAAAAGATAGAGGAGAGAGCCTGGGCAAAGGCGTCCTGGTCAGACCATCCTGAATACGTGAAATGGCGCAATCGTAAAAGATATAATGAGCGTTACTACAAACATGTAGATTTCAGTCATAAACTTCGGGAAGAAGAAAGAACGGGGCCAGGATACCAAATCATTCGTAACTTACGGTACGGGATACAAAAAACCGGTGTTGTCAGATTACCTCCGCAGGCGAGCGTAGTTGGTTGTTCTCCTAAAAGGCTGGAAGCCCATATTGAGAGCCAGTTTACGGAGGGCATGACCTGGAAGAACTACGGGACGTTTTGGGATGTGGGTACAATTAAACCGCTAATTGCATTCGATAAACAAAATTTAAAACAAATTAGTCAGCACCTCCAT
>JAPUIL010000154.1 GCA_027297085.1 Verrucomicrobiota bacterium
GCTTATAACGGCCTTAAGTGAGTACCATTCACCACTGACCCTGCTTTTTTTAGGCTCCCACACGGTTTCCTTGTCCCACTTCGCCTTCCGCTCTTCACTCACAAGCGAAGCCAGTTCCGTGTCGAGCTTGCTTTTCGGTCAGAGCAAGGGGGTTAATTGGCTTAGGCGCATTAATTGGGATTGGTATCCAGATTCCTGTTAGCGGTGCGCTCACGATTTCTTCTCTCCCTCGCTGCTTCCTCGGCTGCTTTTTTTAATTGACGCAGGCTTGGACCAGTGGGGATGGGTTCGCGAGGTATGCGATCATCCATCATAGCGGCCTGGTAGAGAAAGTGAGCCAGAATGGTGGACGCTTGAATGACGTCGTCCTCCATCACATGATCAAACGAATCAATGTGGGTGTGGTGTAAACGGGTCATGTAATCGAGACGGTCCTGAATAAACTGAAATCCAGGCAAACCAACATCATCAAAGGATTCATGATCGGTTCCGCCGGTAGCTTGCAAAGTAATAGTGCTGGCTGCCAGGTCGGAGAACGGCCCAAACCAACTTTTGAATAAAGGTTTAACCGCGGCGTTTCCTTCCGTGTAAATTCCCCGAATACGACCACTTCCATTGTCGATATTAAAGTAAGCGGAAAGCTTGTCGTACTCACTTTTCTTCTCGATCGGCCATCCGGGACTCGACCAATAGCGACGGGGCAATGCCCGTTCTGTTTCATCAATTGGTTTGGGACGGGAGACGAAATGGTCCTTAACGTAGTTGTAGGACCCATGCAGCCCTTGTTCTTCTCCGGCCCACAGTGCAATTCGTATAGTGCGTTTGGGTTTAATATCGAGAGCTGCCAGTATTCGGATTGCTTCCATAGTAATTGCAACGCCAGCGCCATTGTCTACAGAGCCAGTACTGGCATGCCAGGAATCCAGGTGTGCACCAACCATTACTATTTCAGGATTATTGCCTTCACCGGGAATCTCAGCAATGGTGTTGTAGTTATTGGTGTCGTCGTCATGAAAAGTAGAATCAAGGTTCATGCGTAACGTGGGCGTCTGGTTAAGATCAATCAAACGCATGATCATGTTGTATTGTTCTGCCTCAATTATCATTGTTGGTACGCTGAAAGTACTGCCCACCCGATGATCGAAACCAAAGACATCAATAAGCCCCCCATCCCTGGAACTGCTCATTACACCAGCAATAGCTCCTTCTTCACTTAAAAAATCACTCAAAGCACGGCGAAAGTGATAACGCTGCAATCTACCATCTCGTTGCGCCGCTGTTGCTCGACTGTGACTGGGCCCTCTGTCGATATCAAATTCAGTTAACTCTGTTAAATCACTACTTTCGCGCCGCACAAAAACATCATTGTCAGGGGTACCCAAATCCCTTTTCTCACTCAACAGCACAATCTTACCCCTGAGCTGTCCTCGATAGCGGACTAATTCATTGGCTGTTACCGCATCGACATAGATAACTTCGGCTTCTATGGTGCCTTTAGTTGCAGGGGTCCAGGCAACCGGAATACCGTGAAACGATGTCTGTCTGGGAGAAATCAAATCAATGGAAGCACTCTGATAGCTCCAACCACGACCAAAATCAAAACCTTCCAGGTGGCCATTTTCCAGACCCCAGTCTACGAGTTGATCCCGAGTCCACTCATTGGCCTCCTTTAACTGTGGTGACCCCGACAGGCGTGGGCCGATTACATCGGACAGATACTGTAAAGTATCCATCACTTGAGAGTTATAAAAACCGTGCTCACGAATTCTGTTGACCATATCCAGGTCCACATCGGCACTCAAGTTCGTTGAAAGAACCAGAGTAAGAACTACCAGGGATTTTTCCATCATTTTGATTTCATTGTTTTTCTACTATTCAACTCTATCAACAATGCAGCTTGTGCATGGTACACCATTGTTTTTTCAACTAGAATATCCCGCCATTCAATTGTAAGTCGAATATTATCGCGGAGGGATATTTAGCAGAGGTCAAACGTTGTACCGAGAAAGTAATGACGACAAACAATCATTTAAATATGTTTGATTTCTAACAGCTGCGCTCAGGAATTATCCGAAGCCTCATTAGCGGGCCGGATTTTCGTACCAGATTACTCCCAGTTCCTTGCCCTGATAACCTCTAGCGAGATAGGGGCCTTTTTCTTCGACGGTTACCACGTCCAGGTCTCCGTCGCCATCGAGATCGGTGAGTTGGATCAAATCGTTGATGAATCCTTCCGGACCACTGATCGAAGTGGGTGACCATTGCGATTCGGTAGGGCTGTTATTATAGGACAACCAGTAGGTGCCGATTTTTCCGTCGATCGCGTGCTCACAGCTGACTGCGAGGTCGAGTTGTCCATCTAGATTAATGTCAGCCACCTTTACCGCTTTGCCTCCACCGGCGTGAGGTGGTATTTCTATGGTATAAGTTTCCCAGGTGAGTGGCGATTGGGATGCGCGGCGATGGAACCGGATGGGACCACCTTTCACTGCGACGAGGACGTCCTCAAGGCCGTCGCCATCAAGGTCGGCGATCGTGTTGTGCAATGCTTCGTGCTCGTCGATGAGGCCGATACGATGTTCCTTCCATGCGACGGATGTTGCTAGCGAAGCACCCGGATTTTCCATCCAAAACGCACCTCGGCGTGGGCCGCGGCGTTCGGTTGCGACGATATCGAGGTCGCCATCTCCATCGATATCGTTGGGTCGAAGAGTCATAGGCCATTGAGTCTGAATTAGCGGATGCCAGCGCCAGCTTTTAAGGTCGCGGGGATTGTTGGGTGATTCGAACCAACCTAGATAACCACTCTTGGCTCCGGCCACCAGGTCGACCCCCGCTTTGCCGTCTACTTGCATGGCGAATCCATACATCCACCTTCCCAGTCCGGACGCCGCCGAAAACTCCGCCGTTTCCCATGCCTGAGGATCGAGTAATCGGTCAGGATCAGTGGGTGACCAATGGACGAACATGGCACGTGTCTCGCCCTCGCAGGAGCTTACGACATCGAAAAAACCATCGTCGTCCAGGTCGACAAAAAATGAATCTTCGGGGTCGCCGACTTCTCCCACGGTCACCGCTGGCCAGGGGTCTCTCAGTCCGGCGTTACCTGGGTTGATATACACACGCACCTGTCCGCCCTGCTCCCAGGGTGAGGTAATGTCGAGGCGACCGTCTTTATTTATATCGGCAAAGCGGGTTCCGTCTGCCCCGAATGAGGAGTCGTCGATAGTGTGGCGCTTCCAGGCACCTTCTGGCCAAGTGTTGGCATTTTCATCCTGCGAGCCACAACCAGATAAGCATGCAATGACTATTAATAATGAAAATGGGTAAACCGTAGTTCGCATGGCACAGACTTTTCTGAGCTAGTTATTCTGGCAACCGTATTTCTTACTTCCCATATTTTTCTTCAAACACTTTTACAGGATCCCAGTTGGGATTGTTATAAAGTTTGCGGTTTTGTTCCCACTTACTGTTTGGGTAGTAGTCGAAAATTTCCCCTTGGCCGAGGATGCGGGGATCTTTTTGGGCGATGAGCTCGCTTTCGAGTTGTTTCCAGAGGCGTACCTTGATTTTTGCGAAAGCCGGATCGTCGGCCAGGTTGTTCACGCAATGTGGATCGTTGAGCACATCGTAGAGTTCTTCCTTGGGCCGCTTCCCGAAACTCATTTCGAAATACTTGTATTCTGGGTCGGATGCTTCGAGGTCCGTCAGATAGGTTTTGGTTGGAGAACCGTCGGTGTTCTTGTATCCATATTCTGGATTCCCCGCTGGCCAGCGGTGGGGGAGCAGGTTGCGGCTGTAGAGGAATGAATCATTTCTTATGGCC
>JAPUIL010000155.1 GCA_027297085.1 Verrucomicrobiota bacterium
ATACTGACGAGGTCTTCGTCGCGTAACCGAGCATGAGTAACACCCCGATCAGTATGAACCAGCGACTGACCACCGATACGGAAATATTCCACAATCGGGGTGGAAGGGCGTCCGTATTGGGTCCTTTTCCAGAAAACAGCATTAGGGCCATGAGCGCCGCGATAATCGTCAGGGCCAGATAGGACGCGTCCAACTCCACGCCGAACGACCACATTGTTACGCCCAATGCAGAGACAGTTACCACAGCGGCAAGTACTCGCCGTAGTGCGACAAGTAAAATATACGGAAATTCCTGGTTGGCGTGGCCGGTGGTTACCATTTTTATAGTTATACGATGCCCTGGCATCGGGACTTTGGACGATCGCTCAAAAACATAGCTTCGACAGAAAGCGTGCTATTTGCCAGACGCTTACAAGTCTAATCTACAATTTACATAATAAGTTGGCGACTTTACAAAAGTCAGAAATTGTATCGCCATTTCAAGTTCATAATGTAGCAACTTGTGGTCTTCAAGGACAGCACCGGTTTCCCAGGAGATATTGTGACGCGACACACAATTTCTTGTGTCGGGACTCGCCTTACTTACACGCTCTCTTCTCTAAACTCTCGACAGCACGACTGGCAGTCTGACCATCCCAAAGTGGCGGGCATCGACCTGTTTTCCAATTGCCGCTCAGAATATTCTGAACCTGCTGTGGCAGGTCCATTGCTGTAACGAGTTTGTTCGTTCCCTGGGTGACCGTCACTGGTCGTTCAGTATTCTCGCGCATTGTCAGGCAGGGGATACCGAGATACGTTGTCTCTTCTTGCAAACCGCCGGAATCTGTAATGACCAGCTGCGCACCGGTCAAGACATTCATGAAATCAATATAAGGTAACGGATCGAGCAAAGTAGCATTGGGGATGCGCGTGAGCCGGTCCGTCAAGTTGTAGCGTAAGCTTCCCCGAAAGGTAGACCAGTCATAGGTAGAGAATCTTGGCAGAATACTGCTAGGAGGAAAACCATGAAGAAGTCGAAATTCAGTGACACGCAGATTGTGTCGATTGAAAATCGAGGAATCGACTCATCTCATATCATCGAGTCATAATCCTTTATGCGACATAATTAACAAAATGCAGATTTGATATCGATTATACTGCTTGCATATGGAACTACTGACCGATCATCTCTTGCCATGCACCAGAGGTTTGGCCACATGACTATGTCTCGTTCTATAGCGTTTTACTCGGCAATCTTTTTTACGACCCTCGGCTTGCTATATCTGGAAGTCTTCTCGATCAGGATCATCGCAATCGTTCTGAATGACAACGTGATTTACTACGTCATTAGTCTGGCGATGTTGGGAATGGGATCCGCCGGCGCATTCGCTACATTGAAACGACCGTTTCCGGATCACAATCGGCGTGCTACATGGGTGTCTTGGGTCGCTCTCGCAGCTTCCGGCGCTATCTTAGTGTTGTTTTTGGGGATTTCTCTTTACACCGAGGCCTCACACAATTCCCTCGATGCCTCTCTCGTGCAGGTATCACAGGAGTTGAAAGCGTGGGAGATCCCATCCGATTATCTCGCGACTCATTTGTATAGGACCAGGATCGGAATCATCCTGATTGGGGCGGCAATGTTTTTGCCGTATTTTCTGCTGGGTCTGGTCCTGTCGACCTTGTTTCGTGGGGCCAAAGCGGATGCCATTTCGCGGATGTATTCCATTGATATGATTGGCGCCTGCGCTGGCGCTGTACTGGCCATCATCGCCTTGGATTATTGGGAATTCTCAACATCCGCCATTGTAGCGATCATGCTGCCATTTCTCGCTGCCATCAGCCTTATGATTACGGCTGGTAAGAAAGCAACGGCCTCCTGGCTATCGGCGGCTTGCCTTGTGAGCATGGTATTCATGCTCACGGGTCCTGTTCGCGGCAACCTGGAGCCTCCGGCGCACGAACCGAGCCTGGGGCGAACATCCTTTCAGTATATTGGCTACTCCGTGAAGGTGTTGTGGCACACATGGACTTCTTATGGCCGGATCGCCGCGATCGAAATGCATAGTCCCAACGACAAATATACCCGCACTGTAATGGTACATGGTAGTGGAGAGGGACATGCCCGTGTCTTCCCCAGCGATGGGGACATGCAGCGTCAGCCGGAGCCAATTCGTATTCGACACGGAGTAAAACTGGCATTAGCGGGATGTGAACCAGGCAAAGTTCTGGTGCTTCTGGCCGGCGCCGGTGCCGATATGGTGTTAATCGATCGCATAACGGAAGGGGCCGCTGACATAACCGGCGTTGAAATGATCCCGGAGGTTTTTGAGTGGCCTCAAGGACAAGCGGGCTTCGGTCTAGCAAAGTTTTTCCGGAAACCCAATATCCACATTATCGGCGCGGAAGCACGTGAATTCCTTGCGCGTGATCGAAATAGGTACGATTGCATCATATTCTCCTGGCCAGGTGCCAGCAAAGGCTATTTCACCGGCGTAACAGCATCTGCTCCCGGGTATCTGATGACCGATGAGGGACTGTCCGATATTCTGCATCACCTGGCCCCGGGTGGGCAGTTCACCATGTTGGGTGGGAGCCGGGTAGCGTTGATGGCAAACGTGGCTCACCAGCTGCGCGAGCGCGGAAATAAAAATATTGACGAAGCGTTCGTCTTGGTCAGTATGTCCCGCCCCCCTGCCGAGCGAGACTACGTTCTATTCCAGGCCGCCAATGCCCGATTCGTGATGATCAAACCCGACGGATTTTCGAAAAAAGATATTGAACGATTCCAAGACATTGTACGGGAAAACGATCTTCACTTGATATACCACGCTAATCAGGCTGCGGCAGAACAAAACGTGACCCACAAGCTAATTCAAGATTCCGATCCTTACGGATTCCTGAATTCGACCTTGCGAAAGTATGGCGCCGCCGTCACGCCCGCCTTTGACGATCGGCCTTTTGCGGAAAATGTGTTTCCGGTTGGCGCCTACCTCACGACTGACTTTTGGTTAGGCAAGGATAACAGAGCGTATCCGGATCGGATCAATCGTATCTGGAGGCTCAAGCGGATTCATGCAATTGCGGTGATGATGCTCATCGTCGGCAGTGTCGTTCTGATTATGGGACCTTTGGCAATTTCCTACCGAAAGCATTCAATTGAACGCACTATAGGTGCCGCAAATCATATCTTCTTCTTTGGCTGTCTCGGCGCAGCGTTTATGTTTGTTGAAATGGGTTTTATTCAGAAGCTTCGTCTTTTGGTCGGGCATCCGGGTCACGCGATAGCTATTGTACTGGCATCGGTCATTCTGTTTACCGGCATCGGCGCCTTTTTTTCAACGCGTATGTTCAGCAAAGGATTCCTGACGTTCCGGCGAGCAGCCATTTTCAGCGCGGTAAGTGTCGTGCTAATGGTGATCCTGATAGAACTCTCGATGCCAGTCCTCGTTGGCTTGGCCAGACCGGTTAAACTTTGTCTGGCTTTTGCTATTCCAGCCGTTCCTGCATTTCTTATGGGACAATTGTATCCGCAAGGCTTGGCGGCATTGACGCACTCGGAAAGGCTGATTCCGTTATCTATGGGTGTCAACGCAATGACAGGCACCATCGCATCAGGCCTGGGAGTAGCCCTGGCACCGATTATCGGTTTCCGGGCGGTCATATTCTTGGGCGTGGCCATTTACCTCATCGTTGCATTTATGCCCCATCACGTTCGGCGTAGCGGCGGATTGCACTCAGCCTAGTGCTGGCAGTAAGATAACTCGCCTGCGAAAACCGGGCGGAAGAACATCAACTTGCGTTTCCACAGCGGTTCCAGTTGGACCAGTTCGTGATCCCTGGCATCGGGATCGGTACTACGGAAGGTCTGTTCAATACCATTATTGCGCGTGTACCTGACGAAAAACTCCATCTCCGGTGTCCTGTCCATGGTTTCGGCGACCACCCGGTTGATCTCAAAGTGGACCACGTTGAGCTTACGCGTGATTTTCTCGCGATCTTTCAGCGGAACCATCTTGATCCACTTCTGTAGTTTTGGATGGTCCGTTTCGAGAATATCAACAAGATCCTCCTGATACTTGACCACATTCCACTTGGGCATGAACATATGATTATTGTATATACCCTCAGTGTGTATGTTGCTATACATGGTGAAGGCGGTTTCGGTCTTGATTCCAAGGTAGGGCGACAGACCGTTGACCAGGGCCGGAATGACCATCAGCCAGACCCATCGCGGTGTCATAGTCCATACCTCACTCGGCTCACTATCGCCTCTGGTGTACTGGCGAAAAATGGAGAAGAGGATAACCAGCCCTACTGGACCAAAGAACATCAGAAAATAGTAGTAACGGTACTTGAAGAAATAGGCTGGAATCGCGCTGCCGGCAAAATAGAGAACAGTAAGTACAAGCGCCACAACCACCAATGATATGCGACCAACACGCGCAAGCATGTTGATCTTTTGATCGCCGAGCCTGTCACGGATGTCGGCAAACAGCACGGCCAGTGAATCAGCTGCAATCAACACATAGAGCGCCAGGATGAAACCGGTAAAAGTGCGGTGCCCGACTATTGCCAGCAAAATATGGAAAGGCACGCCGATGATCAACCCCAGATAGCGTGTCTTACGGAACATCAGTAAAAGCGGGATAGCCACTTCAACAACCATAAATACCCACAACGAAATCGCCGCGGGAAGCACGTTAACGCTTACATCCAGTTCCGGCAGCCCGAGAAAACCCAGCCTATCGGTTACGTCGATATAGAAATCTGAGATACAGCTTCGACTGTATTCGAAAAAGTCCCAGTTGGTCTTGCTAAGGACGATAAACCAGTACATGACGATGACGAACCACAGCAAGACCGGTGCGAACTTGTCGAAAATAGCATCGCGGATTTCGACGCCCGACATTGACCTCTTTCTGCTTTGATACAGGGTATAAGCAATACCCAACAGCATTGTCATGTTGATGATCGACTCAACGATGATATGGTTGGCGACGTATGGCCACAGGCCGATGTTGAAAACGACACTGCTGATCAGCATCAATGAAAACAGCGCAATTGAGCCGGGAAACATCATTGTCAGCACAATGAAGCCGCAAAGAATCCAACCCACTGGATTGTCATCAGTCAGCCACTGCTTCCTGTGAAAAAACTCCATGTGGACTGCCGCCTGGCAAGCCCAGAAGAACGTGAAAATAGTGAGTCTATGCGGTTTCTCAGACCCCGCGGCATCGGGGGTGCTTGCAACACCAGCGTTGGCATCTTTCAACTCAGATCCTCCAAGATCGGATTTTCATCAGATTTTTGTATACACGCATGTCCAGGCACGAGTGACCTTTGCCACCGAAGGAAACACTCCCGTCATCATAGACGCTGAAAGCCAAATGGACTGTTAGCTGTGTTCCAGATTATTCAGTTTCTTCTTGCCCAACAGCATCAGCAGCACACTACGAAAGAAACGCAGCACTGGGTAGATGACATGGGCACGTTTCTTATTCTTGAAAACCCAAAAATTGAACTTGTTTAGTAGTCCGGACGGGCTGCTAATCAGTGCCAGTGCGTGGATAGTGTCCGAGTTGCAATACATCACATCGTCAACAATCAACACCATTCCCTGGTCCAGATCGATTCCTTTCGCTGTAATTTCCTCGACCAGTTCGCCGCCGTCTCTTGCATTGATCAGTTCGAGCTCACCAATGGATTCTCGGATTCTGACCATTTGAACGTAGTTATTACAAACCGGGCATTCCTGATCATAAATTAAGGTAAGTCTGCTGGTACTCATGTTATTTAAGACCCCTCAACCCGTAAGCATTGCCGAAAACAAGAGAAGCGATCTGGGGAAAAGCAGTGTTGCCGAAATAGATATCGTCAGGATCCATCCCAATAAGGGGGCTTCAAGCGTAAGCTTCCCTGTCAAGTGGACCACTCTAAAGTAGAGACCTTGGCGTTAGCGAGGACCCAATGATGAAAAATTTCTTGATGTATTAGTGCCTGACACGCCCAAAGAAAAGTGAATACCGTCAAACGATCAGGAACAATATCGTTCTTTGGTGTCATTCCTCTTCTCTCCGTCTTTCGAATACGCAGCTGACTGGTAATAATGCGGGATAAATGCTCATAACTTGGGTTTGGCGATTAAGGTATGAGGCGATTCTTAATCGTCACTTTCTTCTTTGTTATTCTTGTGGTGCGTTCCTATAACTTGTTTGCGACGTCTTTATTCAAGTTGTTGACTTTCGTTCGACCAAGTACTTTAAGGAGCATATTACGACCAACTCTAAGTACCGGATACAGAATTCGTGAACGCAATTCGGATTTGAAAATCCAGTAATTGATTTTATTGAATACTCCTGATCTGCTGCCAAGAAGCGCCAAAGCGTGAATCGTGTCTGCACCATAATAGAGGCAATCATCAATTTTCAACACCATGCCCTGGTCTAAATTGAGGCCTTTCCCAGTGATTTCTCTCACGATCGCACTATCATCACGTGCATTAATCAGAGTTATCTCACCGATAGATTCTCGAATCCGCACTGTTTGACAATAAT
>JAPUIL010000156.1 GCA_027297085.1 Verrucomicrobiota bacterium
GAAGTTAAAGGCGAGCACCGCAACCACAATGAATAGTCCGGGAATCAGTAACCATGGCATATGTGAAATAGACCGAACATTCTGCGCAGCAAACAACAGGACTCCCCAACTCTCAGCCGGTTCGCGCAGACCGAGGCCCAGAAAACTGAGCGATGTTTCGGCAAGCAGGATCTCGGGAAATGCGATGGTTACGTCGACAATCATGTAACTCATAAATGCCGGTAACAGGTGTCGCAGGATAATTCTCATGTCGGTGCAACCCGAGAGCCGTGCCGCAACGGTAAAGTCTTCCTCGCGCAAGGCGAGGAGCTTGCTGCGAACGGTTCGCGCGAGGTGAGTCCATCCCACCAGGGCAAGAATTGCCGTGATAGCGAGATAAACCTGCAATGAACTCCATTCTCTTGGCAAGGCAGCGCTTAAAGCGAGCCACAGGGGCAGGGTAGGAATTGAGCGAATAAATTCGATCAAGCGCATGATCAGGTTATCGACCATCCCACCAAAGTATCCCGCAATACCACCGATAATCGCCCCGAGAATAAAGGCAAAGGTAACACCAACGAGGCCAACGGAAAGCGAAATTCGGGTTGCATAGAGGGTCCGCGTAAACACGTCACGTCCAAGCGAGTCGGTTCCGAAAAGATGAACGAAGCCATCCTTCACGCCAAATAAATGGATATCGGTTTCAACCAGCCCCCAGAATTTATACGGGCTGCCGCTTACAAAAAACTCAACCGGCCAACGCGTTGATTCATCGACAATTGAAAGCTTGCGCAGCGTGACTGGATTACGTTTCGTGGTCCGCGCGTAGACGAAGGGGCGGAGGTGGAAGTTCCAGTCTGCATCAATAAAGTGAATGCCCATGGGCGCACTCGCCAGGTACTTATTATTGCGTCCACTGGGAACTTCCGGACTCAGGATTTCTGCAAATACCGCTGAAAAAACCAGCAGCGAAAGCATGATTATGCCAACCAGGGCCATGTGGTGTTTTTTGAATTTCCACCACATCAATTGCCACTGAGTGGCCATTTCAGGACGACGATTACGTTTTTTGGATTTTGCTAAAGCGGGTGCAGGTGTTGCCATTCTACGAAGCCCCCTGCATTCGAATACGCGGGTCGACGAGGATCAACAAAAGATCTGAAACGAAAGTTCCGATGATGGTAAAGGCACAGTAAATGAGCACCATGCCCCCTGCCAGATACATGTCCTGATTTAGCAGGGCATGCAAAAATAACGGGCCAGTGTCCGGCAGTGACATCACCACCCCGACAATGGGTGCGCCGGAAATAACATAGGTCAACCGCCAGCCGAGCGTTGCAACAATCGGGTTAAGTGCCATGCGAACTGGATATTTAAGGAGTAAACGCATGGGCGAAAGACCACCAGCGCGGGCCGCCATCACATACATTTTATCGAGCTCGTCCAGGGTTGAGGCGCGCACGGTACGGATCAGGTAAGCAGTGCCAGCCGTGCCCAGAACAATTACGGGTACCCACAGATGCTCAATCAGATTGCCGACCCTGCCCCAGCTCCAGGGTGCATCCTGGTATTCAGGTGAGAATAACCCACCGACGCTTTGGCCAAACCATTTTTGCCCGAGGTACATGAGAATTAATGCGAGCAGGAAATTAGGAGTCGCCAGCCCCACGTAGCCTATAGTGGAAAATAAGTGGTCGGTGAAAGAATAGTGCCGCACCGCTGAGTAGATGCCGATGGGAATCGCAATCAGATACATAAAAAATAAGGTTGAAAACGCAAGGGCCAGAGTGAGCGGAAGCCGTTCGCCAATGACATCGGCTACTGGACGTCGCCATTCCCATGAATATCCCATGTCCCCTTCGAGAACTATCTTGGATGCCCAGGAGCCATATTGAACATACCAGGGTCGGTCGAGGCCGAGCTGGCGACGCATATTGTCAAGCTCTTCGACCGTGATTGGTGCGCCGGCCTGTTGGCGCTTATTCGCATAGGAATCGGCGAAATCGCCCGGCGGCAGCTGGATTAAAACGAAGGCAACAACCGAAACAGCGGCCATCGTTACTATCATGTACACAAAGCGACTCACGACGAATCGTATCATTAATTTTCCCAAGCCTTCCTGACCCAGACCTGCACATACCAGACCTGGGATGTTTTATTTTTCGATCGCGCCCCAGTCCGGCGGACGTGGGTCAAATAGATGTGTCGAGATTTCCAGATGATATCGCAGAGGCGGAACAAGCCCGCCTCCCACGATATTTGAAACTACTTATTTAAAGGACCACTGATCTGCACGGTAGGGATAGTCATAACCGTAGTTGAAATTACTGACGTTCCATCCTGCGGGGACGTTGGTCAGTTTATCGATCACTACAAGTGGCTTTGGAAGGCTGCCCATGGTTCCGATAATCACCAGGTTTTCAAGGTTGATCTTCACCATTTCAGTACCGATTTCCATATAGCGCTTGCTTCCGGGAAGAACGGTCTTCCAGACTTCAGCAAGCTCAAACAGGCGCTTGGCCCATGCGGGCGGCTCTTCACCTGAAGCGCCATTTGAGTTAGCCCAATCCCGCCACGGCACACCAACCAATGGACCAATGTCGCTGTACGGTGGGATATAAACATCGATTTGACTAATCAAGGTCGGCTCGTAGGGAACGTCCCATTCCATATTAATGTCACTGGTGCTGGCAGTGGCTTTCTCACGCATCAACTGGGTGGTAACTTCCTTAACGGTGACGTTAATGCCAACCTTTTTCCAGTAGTCAGAGACAAGGATCCCAAATTCGGAAGAGCTGTGCTGCGCCGTATATTCCCAAAGCAGGGTGAAAGGCTTACCGTCCGGCCCTGTACGAACGCCATCAGAACCCATCTTCATGCCCATTTCGTCGAGCAGGGTACCCGCAGCTGCAGGGTCGTAAGCAATCATATAATTGCGATCAGCATCGGTAACGAACGGCACCCCGATCGGCACGGCTTGCTCAGGCTTACCAAGGTCAAACCAGAGAACCTCATTCAGTTCATTGCGGTCGATCGCCAATGACATGGCTTTCCTAAAGCGTAGATCGCTGTAAACAGCTCGTAAGCCCGGGTCCTTGATCGTCTGGTTGAAAACAATATAAGGACCGAAAGATCCCGATGGACGATGAATTTTATAACCACCCTTAGCTTCACCCTCTTTGAGGACGGGGAAATTGTTAATAGTCATGGTTTGAGTCTTAACATCCACTTCACCGTTTAGAATCGAAAGAACGAACAATTCCTGGTCGAGGAAACGTTCGTGATGGCGGTCGATGTAAGGCAGTTGGTGGCCCGCACTATCCACTTTAAAGTAATACGG
>JAPUIL010000157.1 GCA_027297085.1 Verrucomicrobiota bacterium
TCCAGGACGCGACGGGATTCTGCGCCGCAAACATTTCGAAAGCTGCCGGGTAATAGGTTTGTGTGTTACGGCTGGTGTATTCACCACCCAAACTCCCATCCGGATGAACAAAGTGCGCCAGAAACTGAAAGGATCTTTCCAGAGACTCCATCAGCTTCTCATCTCCCGATAATTGATAAATTCTCGACAGGTAAAAACTTCCATGGGTCTGGTACCCGGGGTCGGCGCCTCCGTATTCATCATACCAACCTTCTGTTGATTGGTGGGTCAAAATCTTTTCTAAAAAATAATTGCTTCGATCCAGAAACCGGTCATGGCCTGTGATGCGGGAAGCGTGATAGAGTGCAGCGGCGGCAGCTGCCAGGTGATTGGAAAGAAAACCATGTGTTTCATCGTTGGCGATCAACCAATCTCCGGCCTTTTCCAATGCAGTATGAAATCGTTCCGCCGTCTTTGCAGGTAAGTCGTCTCCAATAAAAATGAAGGCCTCCGCCAAATAGAAACTGGTGAAACTCGTCGCCGCTAGAGATCGTTCGAATGGGTAGGCCTCATCGAAATCGCCGCTCGACCGTTGTATCTTCGCCCAGAAGTCAAACCCCCCCGCTATCCATTTCAAAAGCTTCTCACTCCGGTGAAATTCGTTCCCTTCAAATTCGGTCGCATACAGGAAACTCAAATAACACAATCCTTCCTGAAAGCGAGCGCCCGGAAAATCCACAAACTTCCACGCCCAAAAAGTCCGGTCTCCGCATCCGAACGTAGGGCTGTAATCCTCCCGGTCAAACAGACTCAAAACGCGCACCGCTTGATTCCTGAGAGCGCTTTGATAAGGTTCCAAATTGTCTGGCTTCACAGAGAAACGGTTTTGTTTATAAATCTCAAAGTGACTTCGGAGCGCCTCCTTTAGATTGATCTTTATCGCGCGAACGCGTTCGAACCAAGTCCTGTTTGAGGCGCCAAACTTCCACTTGCAACATGCTTCCCTGTTGCGTCAACACGCCAAAAATAAATAACAACATGGAGATCAACGCAAAAGCCAAAGCGACGATCAGCATATAGACCGATACCAGGCTCATGAACAGTCTGATAATTCCGGTCACTAAAAAACCTCCGGCTGCAAACATCGACAAGGCACTCAGTGGCCAGATATAACGAATCGGTTGGGCAAACAAGCTGAACAGGCTGTGCGTTACCATCAGCTTATTTACCTTCGACGAACTCTTCCGTTTTACCCGCTTGCCTTTGTGCTTGTAGTTCTTCCATTCAAGCAATGCCGGGATTTCTTCAATTCGGTATCCCAATGCCTGGGCTTTCAAAATTACTTCTAAATGAAATTCCTTTCCATTTTCGTGCAGCGGAAGACTTTGAATGGCTTCGCGGCGGTAAGCCCTAGTCATTCCAGTATTCATTGTGGCGGCATCTGACATCAACGCCCTGACAACATGGTTTCCAAATCGGCTTAGGAATACGCGTTTAAAAGGAACGTTCTTGTATCCGCCACCGGGAAGATGAGGGCTGGCGACCACTATGTCTGCATCGGGATGCTCCCGCATCGCCGCAAGCAAACGCTCCACAATATCTTCCCCCCAGGAAAGATCGATTTCGGTGGTCACAATAACCGATCCTCGAGCTTGGGCTATACCCGTTCGCAGTGCGTGCCCACGCCCCCGGTTGTGTCGATAACTGAGTAGGCGCAATTTTGGGTGATCCGCTGCGATCTCTTCTGCGACCTTCACGGAATCGTCCTTGCTGCCATCGTTCACCACAATCAGTTCCCAACTCGTATCCAGCTCCGACTCCAGATGATCTAAAAGGCTGTGAATTGCGGAGCCCACAATTTTTTCCTCATTATAGAAGGGGCAAATAACGCTCACTTCAATTTCCTGCTCCGCCAAGTCCTCGGACAAGACATCGCCTTGGATGGGTTGCATCACTCTGCCACCGCTCTTAAGAGAACGAAAGTCCACGGGCTTATCTGCGCTGTCTGTACTCATAGAAGGATTCATGAAACTGGTTTTTCAATCGGTAGGTCTGTACTTTAAAATTTCCTGACGCTTCTAGACCTCAAATTTACTTTCGACAGGATATACCTTGCGTTGGGCGTGCTCGGTTTTTAGCACTTTCATAAAGTTGATTTTGCCTTCCTGTTTCAGCAATGGAGCCGCGGCAGCTTTTATATCCATGGTCGATGCAAAAAGTTCGGACCAAGGTGCGAACATCTCCAACTCTTCCTTGTAGGGCATCCAGCGTTTTCCGAACTGGGCCTTCGACATGCGATAGCAATTGGTGAGAAAGTTTCTAAATGCCGTTTCCATTCGAGTTACATGCTTCTTTTTGAAGATGCCTGGTAGGGCGCTGAGAATGGTAATTATCACCCCGAGAAAAGTACTTTTGTGCGACTTGGCTCCGTAGAATTCGAAGTAGATCCGCAATTTCCAATAACTGAGCATCGGTCGAGTTCCAGCCTCCATATAAAGATTGGAAGGTGCCATTGTTTGACTATCCAGAATGTGGCGAAAATAGCTGCGATCAAAAGTGACCTTGCCATCATTGTAGAGGCGGCGAAATAGCTCGGTGCCCGGCAGAGCCATGTAAAAACCAATAGCGATATCCTGCGCGCCTGTTTCCGCCAATTGTCGAACAAAGCTCAAAGAGTCGGCAAATTGTGCGGGCGTATCGTGAGGAAAACCGAGGACAAAGAAACAACTTACATGCAGGTTATACTTCACCGCAGCCGCCATACTATCCAGTAGCTTTGGCTTGTGGATTCGTTTTTTGATTAAATCGCGGGTTTCATCCGAGCCCGACTCGGGCGCATAGGCCATGGTTATCATACCGCTCTTTTGCAGTAACTCAGCCACTTCTTCATCGATGGCTTCGGCGCGTGTGCCGGTTGGCAGCTGCCAAGTGATGTTTAACTTTCGATCGATGATGAGCTGGCAAAAATCGACGATCCAGTCTTTCTGAATAATAGCCGTCAAATCTTGGAGCGGAAAATTCGTGGCACCAAATTCGCGCATGTAGTATTCCATTTCATCCACCACATTTGATGGAGTCCTGGCAACCCAACGAGTGGTCCACATATTGGGCGAAGAACAATAAGTGCACTGATACGGGCAACCCCGCGTAGCTAGCATCGGTATGGTTACACCGTCGGTATCTATACCCCCTATGAGGCCATGACGTTTGTAGTTCGCAATATCGAACAAGTGCCAGGCTGGGCGCGGGATGTCATCCACTTCCGTATTGCGCTGACGCCGTGGGTTAACCACCACTGTGCTTCCATCTCGATAGGCAATTCCATGGATGTCCGTGTGTGATGATTCTTCAAATATACTCCGCGCAAGTTCGACACAGGTTTCTTCACCTTCTCCCAATACCATGTAGTCAGCATCCGACGAATGTAAGCAGAACTCAGGCATGGAAGTAACGTGTTCGCCGCCCACCATTATCGGCACATCCGGAAAGCGTTTGCGGATGAGGCGAATCAGCATTACCACGATCGGCCACTCGTGGGTGAAGATGGTACTTATACCGATTAGTTGAGTACTTACATCGATACGCTCGACCATTTCTTCGATGCGCAGACCAATCAAAAATCCTTTGAACCCACGGGTAATTGTTTTTGGATTTTCACCAACTGCGTCGACTATTCCAACCGAGTAACCGGCCGATTCTAGAGCACCGGCTATGTAGGCCAGACCAATCGGTGGACTTATTGAAGTGGTGGCAAATCGGAGTACGTCGGTAGCGGGAGGACGTATTAAGGTTATCATGGCCCTGAGGGTGTAGTTACCCCTTGATCGAATGTCTACTACATAAGTCACTTCTTCACGTCGAGATGAGCAT
>JAPUIL010000158.1 GCA_027297085.1 Verrucomicrobiota bacterium
ATCTAGATAAATGTGTTCCAATCAAGTGAAGCTCGATCTTGCATCTTTTAATTAATAGAAATAGATTCTCCTGTTTTGGTTAACCCCGTTTGGGCCTTTCGAACCTTTTTGCGAAGCAACAAGAAACTCCCGCCTTCAAGCTGTAATGAATCATTTACCCCCAAAGTCACACCAGGATTTTATACGTGCTACTTGTTATCTCCAGAGCACGCCGCGTCTTGAGTTTACCGATGACGCCGCTCTCACTCAGTCTATCTGTGATCGCTTCGATGAAGTCGTTAAACGCTACCCTCATAACCTCGCTCTAAAATCCCGTTCGAGGACTCTTACGTATACGGACTTGGATTCTCAGGCAAACGGTCTTGCCCAGAGCTTACTCAGGCTTGGCCTGAATACCCACGAACGTATTGGCCTGCTTTTTAACCACAGTGCCCTGGCTATCCTGGCTCAGATTGGTGTTCTCAAGGCAGGATATACACGAGTAGATTTGAGCATTTCCTTTCCGCCTCGACGTCTGAAACAGATTATGGAGGCCTGCAATATCCGTTACCTTATCACTCGGTCCGCGCATTTGCCCTTGGCTGAACGTTTGGTTGATCAGAATTCCTATATAATCAATCTGGACGATGCAGATCTACTTTTACTCGGCAACGGTCTCAATCTGCAGTTACCTCCAACGGCTCCCGCAACAGTCAGTTATTCTTCCGGATCGACTGGAGAGCCCAAGCAGATGATCCGGGACCATGTCAACGAAATGCATTCCATCTATCGTGTTACTAACTCTATCGGAATTAATTCTCAAGACCGCATGCTTTTCACAATGAGTGGTGTGGCTATACCGTTTCACGCCCTGGCACATGGCGCCTGTTATTACCCTACAGATCTTCGGTATGATGGTGACCTGGTTGCGTTGATCGATTGGATCAGAGATGAAAAAATTTCGATCCTTCGAACAGCGGTTTCAACCTTTCGTGCCCTGTGCTGGTCGCTTCGGGACTCGGATGATTTTCCAGATCTTCGACTCATAGTGCTGCAAGGAGAGCCGGTTTTCCGGGCGGATGTAGATGCCTACAAAAAACGATTTCCAGATCACTGCGTATTAGTCAGTACGTTCGGTGTTTCCGAGTTCGGAGACTTTGCCCATTATCTGGTCGACAAATCCAGCGAGATTACAACGCCCATCGTTCCAGGTGGCTACCCCCTGACCGGTGTTGAAGTGGTATTGATCAGGGACGATGACTCGGAAGAGAAAGAGATCGGTGAAATTGGCATTCGTGGTTCATTTATAAGCGATGCAACGTCGAAAAGACTTGGTGGGCTTACCTATACTACTGGAGACTTAGGTAGGATGAGTCCTGACGGGTGCATCTATCATACGGGTCGTAAAGATTTTCAGGTGAAGATCAGGGGTAATCGCGTTGACTTGCTGGCTGTCGAAGCAGCCTTGCTCGATTTGGATGGTATTTCGCAAACGGCCGTTGTTGGGCACAAGGATTCCAGCGGAGATGTTAATCTGGTTGCCTATATCGAATCGCCTTCAATAGATACTGAGAGTGTTCAGCAGAAACTGAGAGCCACGTTGCCTGACTATATGGTACCAAACCTTTTACTCTGCCAGGAGAAACTGCCGAGAACGCTGACAGGAAAAATTGATCGAAAATCATTGCCGGCACCAACAATTAATCAGTCATCTGCTACTTCTAACGAAGCTGAAGACGTTCAGGAGTTACCTGAGACATGCAGAATCATGATGGAAATCTGGAAAGAAGTACTACAGTTGGATCGGATAGGCCTGGATGACTACTTTCTGGAGATCGGCGGTGATTCGCTTAAGGCGATGATGGTTCTGGCGCGGATTAACCAAACATTCAATGTCAGGCTGAGTTTTCGATTGCTTTTTGAATCCGGAACGATCGTGCGTCTCTCGAGTGAAGTTGATTCACAGCTTTCAGGCTAAGCTGTGAGTTCCAGGAATCGGTATTACGCTCGTTTGGGTTTTGTTGTAGCCATAGAAGCATGTGGCTGGGACCCAACGAACTGGTCCAAATTTCGGGGGACACGTCACGGGGTCGATGTTCATATTTCATATTTGAGTAAGGTTGTGTAATCAAAAGCGAACCAGTATTGTTTCACTCATAGCCCTTCCTTTATTTGCAGGAGTCGGATAAATCAAACCTGCAAAGGGCTCTCGGCACTCCCTCGTCACCATCTGGGAGAAATTCTTGAATTCTCCACCCGGCTGATTCGAAAAAGCGTAAGGCACGAGTATTCTCTTTCATCACGCAGAGGTATGCAGTTGTGTAATTGTGGCTACGCATATGTGATACCGCAAGGTTGACCAGACGCCGCCCCAGTCCATTGCCCATAAATTTTGGATGAACGTGCATGGCCCCAAGGAAGGCAATCTTGCCAGATTCATCACTGTACTGACGAATCGGATCCGGCCTAATGGAGACCATTCCTACGATATCGTCCTCGTTTTTAGCGACCCAAACCTTGATACGATTATCACTCAAGCGCTCTTT
The DNA here is from genome assembly GCA_027297085.1 of Verrucomicrobiota bacterium. Classification (GTDB taxonomy): domain Bacteria; phylum Verrucomicrobiota; class Verrucomicrobiia; order Opitutales; family UBA2995; genus UBA2995. The sequence continues at coordinate 2,526 of JAPUIL010000158.1, forward strand.
CCAATTCTCTTCATATTGGCTCAGATCCCTACTCTCAAGCCAATCCTGTGAAGCATAAGGCTGGAAGGATACGGTGTGACTGAGATAATGCAAAGAAGCGAGCTCAAGCCAGTCTTCAGGCACGGCCTTTCTAAGGATTACCTGACCCTTCGCGAATTTAGTAATTATTGGTAGGGCTTGGTGATGTTCTTCCGTCTTCAAACCTCGAGGCGAAGTAATCTCGCAAGAATTGATGGAGCTCCTGTTTATCGCTATTCCAGCGCCAGCAACCATTGAAATCGATGGCAATGTCAATGTATGGGTCAAATTCATTTTGTTCCAGATCAACCCGGCGACTGCTGTAGTTTCGATCTTTGATATCTCCATGCCAAAGATGATAAATATTGCCGGGAATATATCCCAGATCACCGGCCACTTCCTGATGGAAAGATTCAGCCCATGCCATGAAATGATCCACTCTTCGCGGATTCATCATCAAATAATCTGTCAGTTCCTTGAAATTGCCCAGCACTCCGGCAACAATGGCGCCATCCCCACCGCCAACGATGCAGGCATCGTAAATCAGGTGCCGTTCGAGAAGATCGCGCCGGGCAGCCCAGGCCAACCCATCCATGCTGCCCTGACCCCTTTTATCTGTGGATTGCATGATGTCTTCAGCGACACTGCTTTGAGCAACGCCTCTAGCCAGAGATTCACATTTTAGGTAGCTCTTTTCAGGTGAATAACAACCGTCGGACACACCGCGGTTCAGATCGTAGGAGTATTCAAAGGGTTGAATAACCGGATGCCGCTGAAGTGCCTCGCATGCGGCTTGGGGCCAGTCTTCATTTTCGAAAACCACGTCACAATCGAGCCAAGCCACCTTGTCGCAGGAGTCAGGTAATGCCTCGATCGCCACATTGAGCAAACGTTCTTTTTGCCACATAACGTCTTTACTCTTTAGGCGAATCATCACCTCCGCATCGCTTTCATCGAGATGAAAATCTCCTGAGAAAGATAACTCCACAGTAACGAGGGGGACCTGAAGATGACGACGAAACGTCTGATAACAAACCCGCCGACTCTTGTATTGACAGGGATTGAAATAACAGGTGATCGCCCAAAGGCTACTATTCATCAAAGACTGACGGGGGATGTTCTCAAACTCGGGACTGCTTTGGGGTCTCATGCGTCCGAATAATTGGAATTTTTGACAAACTCAGTCAATGGCCAACTGAGTGAATAAGGTACTAAAAATCCCTGATTTTCACTAAGTAAAGGTTCATAAGATACTAAGTGAAGCGCTCTATCACTTCTATTAAGGAAGCATCCGAAGCAATCACCCTGGACTTCGACACCACCGATGATCCGATGGACCTCTTCGTTGCGAAGGCCTCCGTCGGCTTCACGGAGGATACGGATAATCTGTTCAACAGTATGACGCTTTTTCTTCATGGATGATTTTCCTTTCAATTAGGGAAATCATCTTATTCGCTTTGGGCCAGTTCATTGGGTCCCAGCCACGTCCTTTGTGATCTCTATAGAAAAATCCGGCCTATTTCCTTCTTCCTCAAGCTCAATTCTCCAATAACGTCTCAAAGCGTGGATTCCCCCTCGGTAGGGTGAATATGGGCCGCAATTTTCCAAATCTGCCAATCGGGATCGACCTTTGTTGAAACACTTTTTTCGGTGGTTCAGTATGAATCTTTCAAATCGGCAGCTTCAACAAGAAACTACAAGGTCGAAGTGCCTGATTTCTCCTAATTGTATGGGATTTGCGGATGTGGATTTAAAAAACCAAACAATTGTTTCCCGTTTCGAGGAAGTGGTGAAGAGGTTTCCACAAAACATCGCGCTAAAGTCTCCCAGCAGAGAAATGACATACGAGCAGTTGCACACACGTTCAAACGGCATTGCGCAGTTGCTTTTGAAAGAACATAGTTTTGGGGAACGTATAGGATTGTTGTTCAATCACTCCGTTTGTTCCGTGACAGCACATTTGGGAGTACTAAAAGGAGGCTTATCGCGCGTGGAGTTGAATGCCTCTTGGCCCGTTTCGCGCCTTGTGCAGATAATTAAGCACTGTCAGATTCGTTGTATACTAAGTCGGACTGGTTTGAGGGAACTTGCGCAGAAATTAGCGTCAGAACAAGGGGTGGCTTTATCCATTCAATTAGTTCCCACCAAGGGCGATACACAGCCAAGATTGGCGAAAATGGAGTGCATAAGATCTATTACCTTACTGGAGATTTGGGCGAGATAGCGCCAGACGGGTGCATTTACCACAGGGGGCGGACAGATTTTCAGGTTAAAATTCGTGGTAACCGAGTCGATCTTTTAGAAGTAGAAGCGGCTTTATTGGAGGTAGATGGTATTTCCCAAGTGGCTGCGGTGGCACATACCAATGACCATTTTCAGGTGAATATTGTTGCCTATATAGAAGGGGAATTGACCGATTCTCAAGTTATTCGGGAAAAATTACAAAGCTGTGTGCCAATCCACATGATTCCCTCGCAATTTGTTTTCATGGAGTCTCTGCCTAGAACCCTATCGGGAAAAATCGACAGGCGCTCCTTGCCTCCACCGGATATTGGCCCCAGCAGGAAAACGGATTCAAAGAAAGATTTACCGGATTATTCCGATGTCCAAGAGCAGATTTTTAGGATATGGAAGGATGTCCTTAATGTCGGTCAAATTGGGCTGCATGACCACTTTGTTGAGTTCGGGGGTGATTCCTTAAAAGCCATGATAATTCTTGCACGTCTAAACCGACGATTTGGCATTCAATTAAGTTTGCGTTCACTCTTTGACTTTGGGACGGTTTCACAGACCGCTGAGGTGATTCAAACCTTACTTCAAGCCGATAACAAGTCTTGCTCTTCGGAAGCACAACTATGAGTGAACTCTGGGCTATAACCTCTTTTTTCAATCCAGCTGGATATAATCGCCGTATTGAAAACTATCGCATTTTCAGGAATCACTTGAGCGTTCCTCTAGCAACTGCAGAACTCAGCTACAATGGTCATTTTGTTCTGGAAGAATCGGACTCTGATATTCTGGTGAAGATAAAGGGAGAAGACATCATGTGGCAAAAGGAAAGACTCCTGAATCTGTTGGTTAATTCTTTGCCTGAAGCCTGCGATTACGTCGCTTGGATAGATTGTGATGTGATCTTTGACTCAAAAAATTGGGCAATGCTCACCATGGACGCTTTGGACCAGTTTAAATTAGTACAATTATTTGAACATCGTGAAGATCTCCCCAGGGGAGCCATATCTCAGAATATGTCCCAAGAGAACACAACCTCTGTTTCGGAGCTAAGCAGGACGTCTGTAGGTTATCAGTTGTCTCATGGGGGGCCTGTGAAGAATGACTTTCTTCGTTCATCGGGGGTAGCCAGAGCGACAACCGGTTTAGCCTGGGCATGTCGGCGGGAATTGCTCGAGTCCCATAGCTTATACGATGCGTGTATCATAGGAGGTGGAGATCGTATCATTTTGGCAGCAGCGATGGGTTGGTTTGATCTCGCTGTTGGGTTCCATAAGATGTCCGGACCATGGAAGGATCATTACCTTTCATGGGCTCGTAAGTTTTATGAGAGCACTCATGGACGCGTTGGCTGTGTTCCAGGGCGCTTATTTCATCTTTGGCACGGCGATTTGAGGGATCGAAAATACGTAAAACGTATAAACATATTAAAACAGCATTATTTCGATCCGTTTACAGATATTGTTTTAGATAGCCATGGGATTTGGAAATGGGCATCTGACAAACCCGATTTGCACAAGATGGTATGCAAATACTTTGCAAACCGACATGAAGACGGTAGGGACTAGAACGTTGCTACAAGATTCTAAATTCCGGTCCTCGTTCCATTCGTTGATCTTGAGGCCCAGAACATCCTCAAGCCGGAAGCCTCTGGCTTACCGGAGGAAGAGCCGTTGTCTGGACTGGGCGAATATCTTGATCCATAGGGAATGAGTAGAGTTCGGGTGGTCCCTAAATAGGGTTTCCTGAAAAAGTTGATTAAGCGTCGATCAATATGTTGTAGAGGCTTCTCTTTTGAATAAGCGCTGTCCATTGCGGCAATACATAGCACCCATGAGGTTTGCCTGCGAGGTCTATGGGGGTAGTGAGCAACCCAAGGCATAGGTTTTGGAGACAAAAAAGAACTTCTCTGAACCATTTGTCGAGGTTGAGCACGATTAGGCCGATGTTTATGACGCTTACGCTGGTGTGGGGCAGCTTCGCCATGATACGGGCCAGGGTGCCTTTGCGTTTGGCGTTGCCAAACTTGCCTTCGATGGGGATGCGGTCCAGTTCGTCCTGGCGTATCTGTTGGCGCGCGGCTTTCAGTTGAGCCTGATTTTCGGCAGTCTGCTTGCGAGGCCGCCCCAGGGGTTTGCCGGACAGCCGGATGCCTTTGGCTTTGCAGTAGCGGCGATTGTCCTGGGTCCGGTAAATCTCATCCACATGCACTGAGACCGGGTAGTAGCCAAAGCGTTTCTTGTAGGTTTCCACCTGGGCAATCAG
>JAPUIL010000159.1 GCA_027297085.1 Verrucomicrobiota bacterium
AATACTACCGAATCGTATCCCTGAGAAAGTGGATAAACAAACTCAACCAACGAAATAGGGGTCTGGGATTTGAAACGTTTGGAAAAGTCGTCTCGTTCCAGCATGCGTGCGACGGTCATCTTTCGCAGGAGATTCAGCGTATCCTCGAAGTTTAACGAGGCCAGCCACTCGCTGTTGTAGCGAATTTCAGTTTTTTCCGGATCGAGAATCCGGTAGACTTGATCAAGATAGGTCTTGGCGTTTTCAGCGATTTTTTCTTTCGAAATTTCCGGGCGGGTGACAGATTTTCCAGAAGGATCACCAATGAGAGTGGTGAAATCGCCAATGATCAATACGGCGATGTGGCCGAGATCCTGAAACTGCCTGAGTTTTTGCAGGACTACCGTATGTCCGAGAGTCAGGTCCGGTTTAGTCGGGTCTACTCCGAGTTTGATGCGTAGAGGCCGGTTTTTCTGAAGCTTTTTTTCGAGCTCTTCTTCACTTAAAATCGTTTCGGTTCCCAAGCGGATCTGTTCAATGACGTTCATAGGAAAAGGCTTATAAATTCCCGTTTCCGGAACGAGTTTCAATAGAAAAGCTCACTTTCCACTCCGGGAACCAATTTTGGGATTTCTACTAGGTTAAATCATTGCCATGGATCAAATTTCCTCCATTGTTTTCGGTCTTTCTGTATTAGCTAACTTAAAATTCAATTATCAATCAACCATGGCCTTAGAAGTTGGAACCAAAGCTCCTGATTTTACTCTTAAATCTAAAAATGCCGACGGGTTGGCAGATATCACTCTGAGTGATAATTTTGGGAACGGAAAAACCGTCCTTCTGTTTTTTCCGCTGGCGTTTACCAGTGTCTGTAGCGACGAACTGTGTTCTGTTCGCGACAGCCTCCAAGACTACAACGACCTTGGCGCGACCATTTACGCAATCAGTGTGGATAGTCCGTTCACCCAGGAAGTTTTCGCTCAGCAAAATAACCTGAATTTCACTTTGCTTAGTGATTTCAATAAAGAGGTCAGCTCTGCCTACGACGTGCTGTTCGAAGATTTGATTGGCCTCAAAGGCGTATCCAAGCGTTCAGCGTTTGTAATCGACCAGGACGGTGTGATCCAATTTAGCTCCAGCAGCGACGACCCCGCGGTAATCCCCGATTTCGACGCTATAAAAGCAGCATTGAAATAATTTGATACTTTCCAGGAGTCGCCCCGTGTGGCTCCTTTTTTTAGAGACTACTATGAGTGATCTAAATAACCCGCTAAACAGCCTACGTCCCCTAGACGAATCGGCAGGGAAGTTTTACTACTCCCTCCCATCCTTGGAAGCCGCCGGTATCGGACCCATCTCCAAGTTGCCGATCAGCATCCGTATCGTACTCGAATCGGTGCTGCGCAACTGTGATGGGAAAAACATTACGGAGGATGAGGTTAAATCGTTGGCTAATTGGAATGCCAAGGATCCGTCCAAGAGCGAGATTCCGTTTATTGTATCCCGAATCGTATTACAGGACTTTACCGGAGTGCCGCTTTTGGTGGATTTGGCTGCCATGCGTTCCGCAGTGGATCGAATGGGTCACGACGCCAAGTGTATCGAACCACTGGTTCCGGTGGATCTGGTGGTAGATCACTCAGTACAAGTAGATCGTAGTGGAACGGTGGATGCGTTTAAGCAGAACCTGTCCATCGAGTTTGAGCGGAACCGCGAGCGCTATGAGTTTCTTAAATGGGGCCAACAGGCCTTTGATACCTTCCAGGTTGTTCCTCCCAGTATCGGGATTGTTCACCAGGTGAACTTGGAATACCTTGCGCGCGTGGTTTTCGAAAAAGCTGAAGGCGACTCAAGTATTCTATTTCCGGATACACTAGTGGGCACTGATTCTCACACCACCATGATCAACGGCCTGGGCGTTGTCGGTTGGGGAGTGGGAGGCATTGAGGCCGAAGCCGGTATGCTGGGACAGCCTGTTTATTTCCAAACACCGGAAGTAATCGGTGTGCATATGGCCGGTAGTTTGCGAGAAGGGGTTACAGCCACTGACCTCACCTTGCATGTCACACAAATGCTGCGTGAGGAACAAGTGGTTGGAAAATTTGTTGAATTCTATGGTGAAGGTGCGGAAAATCTCACGCTCGCTGACCGGGCAACGGTAGCTAACATGGCTCCGGAATACGGTGCGACCATGGGTTTTTTCCCTATCGACGATAAGACCCTGGATTATCTTCGTTTGACCGGACGGGATGAGGCGAAAATCAGCCAGGTAAAGGCCTATTTCCAAGCTCAGGGTATGTTTGGCATTCCTAAGGCGGGAGAAGTAGAATACACCAAATCTCTTGATTTAAATCTCGGCGATGTGGTGCCGGGTGTGGCTGGGCCAAAACGTCCGCAGGACCGCATTAATGTTCCAGACCTCAAAGACCGTTTCCGTGCCTTGTTTGAAATGCCGGTTGCGGAAGGTGGGTTTGGCAAATCGCTTGATGAATTTGACCAGAAAGTTCCTGTTCGCTCAGGAGAAGGTGGGGTCGCAGTTGCCGAACCACAAATCGGGCACGGTAGTGTATTGATCGCGGCGATCACCAGTTGCACGAATACTTCCAATCCAAACGTAATGATCGCCGCCGGCTTAGTGGCTAAAAAGGCAGTCGAAAAAGGTATGATTGTAGATGCCACCGTGAAAACCAGTTTGGCCCCCGGTTCGCGTGTCGTAACAGAGTATTTGGAGGAGACCGGGCTTCAAGAGTATTTAGACAAAATCGGTTTTAACCTCGTTGGTTATGGCTGCACTACTTGTATCGGAAATAGTGGACCCTTGGATGAGCCGATTGAAACTGCCATCCGCGAGGGAGATCTGGTAGCCTCCAGTGTTCTTTCCGGAAACCGAAATTTTGAAGCACGCGTGCATGGATCCATTCGCGCAAATTTCCTGATGTCTCCTCCTCTGGTTGTTGCCTATGCTTTGGCTGGAACGGTGGATATCAATCTGGATGAAGACGCCATTGGAAATGACTCCGATGGTAACCCGGTTTATTTGAAAGATATTTGGCCCTCGCGCGAAGAAGTTCAAAGCTTGGTTGCTGCTGGTTTGAAATCCGAAATGTTCACCAGGCAGTATGCCAGTATTCTGGATGCATCCCCTGAGTGGAATTCCGTCCAATCCTCTACTGGTAATATTTACGAGTGGAAAGATGAGAGCACTTACATTCAAGAGCCTCCGTTCTTTGAAGGCTTTACCATGGATCCTAACCAGATCTGTAATCTGCTCGATTTACGTCCCTTGGCGATTTTGGGTGATTCTGTTACTACCGATCACATTTCGCCAGCTGGGGCTTTCAAGCCGGATACACCCGCTGGGAAATACCTGATTTCAAAAGGCGTAGATCCGAAGGACTTCAATTCCTATGGTTCACGCCGTGGAAATGACAGGATTATGACCCGGGGCACCTTCGCCAACGTGCGTATAAAAAACCAAATGGCAGATGGTAAGGAAGGCGGTTTTACCAAGCTAATGCCGGAAGGAGAACTGATGGCTATCTACGATGCTAGTCAGGAATATAAGAAACGGGGCATCGGAACCATTGTATTTGGTGGCGTTGACTACGGTATGGGAAGTTCACGCGATTGGGCGGCAAAAGGCACCAATCTTCTAGGCGTCAAAGCAGTGGTTGCCAAAAGTTTTGAGCGTATCCACCGCAGTAACCTCCTTGGCATGGGCGCACTTCCGCTGGAGTTCACCAACGGTGAAGGTGCGGATTCCCTGCGGTTGGACGGAAGTGAGGAGGTTTCAATCGAAGGACTCTCCAACGATCTCCAACCAGGAGTGATGCTTGATATGACCGTGAAGCGTGCAGATGGAAGCAGCTTTAAAACGCAGGTAAAATTACGCATCGATACAGCCATTGAAGTGGAGTACTACCGGCATGGTGGCATTCTCCCCTACGTTCTTCGCAACATTATCGCTTCCCAGTAACTCCTAAACTCCTGCAATCATGGCAGAGGATACCGAGCCAACCTTCCAGGTTGATGTGTCAAGCCGACCCATCCTTGTTCTTATTAAGGGCCGAGCCAACTTTCTGAATTGCAGTCCGCTGCGGACCTTCTTTCAAAAGATGTTTGAGGAAGGGCAGACAGAGTTACTCTTAAACTTTTCTGATTGTAGCGGAATGGATAGCACTTTTCTGGGAATTCTCGCCGGTGCCGCTATTGAAGCCCGGAGGA
>JAPUIL010000016.1 GCA_027297085.1 Verrucomicrobiota bacterium
GTCCTCACTGCACTGGGAAGGTCGGAAATGATACCTACCATAATCAGGAGCGAAACTCCCTGGCCGATGCCTTTCTCAGTGATCTGTTCACCAAGCCACATCATAATGATGGTTCCGGTGGTTAGAATAATAACCGAATTGAAGACAAACCACGCGCTATCGTTGAGAATGATGGAGCCATATAGGGCCGTATCAAATCCTGAAAATAAACCACCGGGGTTCTTCAAGCCAATAATCAGCAATACACCCTGTACTAAACAGATGACGATCGTAGCCAGACGCGTGTATTGCGTTATCTTCTGGCGACCCACGTCGCCTTCCCTGGCAAGACGAGCCAAACTGGGAACTACCGCGGTCATCAACTGGAAGATAATGGAGGCCGAAATGTAAGGCATGATACCCAGTGCAAATACGGCTCCTTTCAACAGCGCACCACCGGTAAACATATTATAGAGTCCGAGCACACCTCCAGAACCAGAAGCAGTCTGGTCATTAAAGAAAGCCTGAAGTGGTGTGGGATCGATGCCCGGAAGCGGAATGTTGGCACCAATACGGGCAACAAACAGCATGGACAGCGTAAAGAAGATCTTATTTCGCAGCTCCGGGATTTTGAAACTATTTGAAAATGCAGACAGCATCTATGTCAGAGTATATTTAGAACTTTAGGAGAGTAGAGTTACTTCTCCTCCAGCTGCTTCGATCTTTTGTTTCGCCGATGCAGAAAACTTGTGTGCGCTTACTTTGTATACTTTTTCAACCTCACCGGTTCCCAAGATCTTTAGCAGCTTGGATCCGGCTCGCAAAAGACCCGCTTTGACCAGGTTTTCAGGTGAAGCTTCGGTCTCATCGCCCAGTTTGGACAAATCACCCACGTTCACAACTTCGTAGTTGGTGGCGAACTGCACATTACTGAAACCGCGGCGAGGCAGTTTCCGGTATAAAGGCATTTGCCCCCCTTCAAAACCGATAGGGATTCCGCCACCACTGCGTGCCTTCTGTCCCTTATGGCCTTTGCCGCAGGTTTTGCCATGGCCGGAGCTCTCTCCGTTGCCGAGGCGTTTTTTCCGGTGAACCGCACCTGGTGTATTTGAAAGATTATGTAATCTCATGGCAGAAATCTCCTTAGTTACTCCGCAGCACGGAGGGCGGCGATATGTTCCTTAGAACGCAATTGCTTCAACCCGTCGAGGGTTGCATTAATCATGGCCCGGTGGTTGTTGGACCCCAGGGATTTGGAAAGGACGTTTTTGATACCGACTGCCTCAAGGACAGCACGCACACCCCCGCCAGCGATAACTCCGGTACCAGGACCTGCGGGACGCAGTATCACTTTACCACCGCCGGATACACCCACAACAGCGTGGGGAATGGTATCGTTTCTCAATGCAATCATGACCATATTCTTGTGAGCTTTTTCAATTCCCTTACGAATGGCTTCAGGCACTTCTTTAGCTTTGCCCATGCCGACACCGACACGGCCTTGGTGGTCACCGGTTACAACGGTAGAGGAAAAACTGAAACGACGTCCGCCCTTAACAACTTTGGCGCAACGGTTAATGTGCACGACTTTATCAGTCAACTCGGGTGCTTCTTCTGGTGTATCCATAATAATCAAAAATTAGAAAGTTAGACCACCCTCCCGAGCAGCGTCGGCAAAAGCTTTAACACAGCCATGATAGAGGCGACCGCTGCGATCAAAAACCACGGTTTCAACGCCTGCACTTTTTGCTTTTTTAGCCACAATTTCGCCGACAGTTTGCGCGCCCTCCAAGTTGGCCTTCAGGTTCTTTGCCTTCAGGTCCTTCCCATTGGTTGATACATAAACCAGTGTGGTGCCTGCCTCATCGTCGATGAGTTGGCCATAAATGTGTTTATTGCTCAGGTGCACAGCAAGGCGAGGACGATCAGGTGTACCCGTGATCCTCTTACGGATGCGCCAGCGGCGCTTTTGCTTTCGAAGAATTTTTTTAGATAATTTCATGGGTGTTCCTTCCTTATTAACCAGCTGTTTTACCTTCCTTCCGGCGGACATACTCACCCACAATCTTCACCCCTTTGCCCTTGTAAGGTTCAGGTGGATGGAATGCACGGATGGAAGCCGCAGCCTCACCGACGACCTGTTTGTCGATTCCTTCAACTGTCAACTTGGTGTTCTCCTTTACTGTGATGGTGATACCCTCGGGTATGTCGTAAAGACAAGGATGGGAATAGCCAAGATTCATATCGAGTTTGTTGCCATTCAGGACGGCGCGGAAACCCACACCACTGATCTCAAGCTGCTTGCTGTAGCCATTCACGACTCCATTTACCATATTGGCAATCAGTGAGCGGGCGGTTCCATACATACACTTGGCAAAGCGCGAGTTGTCGGCAGGAGCAACAGAGATCTGTGCGTCTTCTTTTGTAATTTTAACCGCATTCGGGAATTCGCTCGACAGTTTGCCTTTGGGGCCTTCAACAGAAACCACATTAGCTTCAACTGTGACGTTTACTTTTTCCGGAATGTCTACTGGTAATTTTCCAATTCTACTCATCGTATCCTCCTTACCAGACTCTACAGACCAATTCCCCTCCCAGGTTCTGCGAACGGGCATCGCGGTCTGTCATCAATCCACGTGAAGTTGTCATTATACCTACTCCCATGCCGCCGAGCACCTTGGGTATATCGTTAGCACCGAAGTAGATTCGACGTCCGGGACGGCTGAAGCGCTCAATGGCTGTAATGGCAGATTCGCCATTTACATACTTAAGTTGCACGGTCAGGTACTTTTTGTTGCCCGGTTTTTCGACGTCTTCGTACCCTCTGATATAGCCGCATTCTTTAAGAATACGGGCCAGCTCCCGTTTCATTTTTGAGTGCTGCACTTGGCAGGTGGTGTCTTTGCCCGCCAGGAACGCATTCCGGATTTGAGTTAATAAATCTGCAATCGGATCTGTCATGATTAATTTAAATTAGGTTGGATGATATCCGTATTTCCAACGTGAGTGTGGTTACCAGGAAGACTTGGTGACTCCGGGTATACGGCCGGCCAACGCCAGCTCGCGGAAAGTGATACGTGAGAGACCAAAGCGGCCCATGTAAGCACGGGGACGTCCGGTCACGTTGCAACGGTTACGCAGGCGAACCGGCGATGAATTGCGAGGGAGCATGGTCAGCTTGCGTTGCGCTTGAAAGAATTCTTCATCGGTTACGTCCGGACTGGAGAGAATCTTTTTAAGCTCTGCCCGTTTTGCGGCATACTTGGCCACCAGGCGCTCGCGCTTTTTGTTACGGTGAATAGAGGATATTTTTGCCATAATATAATTGGTTTAGGCCACTGCCTTACGGAAGGGCATTCCAAGCAGGGTTAAAAGTTCGAGGCCTTCATCGTCGCTCTCAGCGGTGGTAACTATACTCACATCCATACCCACGGTGTGTTTATGAGTGTCGATATTGATTTCTGGGAAAATGGTATGGTCACTGATACCCAGCGTGTAGTTGCCGCGGCCATCCATCTTATTCCGGATTCCACGGAAATCACGTATGAGGGGAAGTGATACAGTAATGAGGCGATAGAAAAATTCCCACATGCTGTTGCCCCGCAATGTGACTTTGACGCCGATGGGCATTCCTTCACGTAACTTAAAGTTTGAAATACTCAAACGGGCATGAGTAATGATCGGTTTCTGGCCGGTGATCAGCGCAAAATCTTTGGCGATGTCATTGATGACGTTCTTATCGCTGGTAGCCGCAACGCCTGAGTTCAGAACGATCTTCTGAATCTTGGGTACTTGAAGCTGATTATTATATCCGCGACTCTTCATGAGAGCGGGTACGATCTGCTCTAGATAGGTGGTTTTTAGTGATGGTTGATTCATGTGGTTTTTTGCCGGACTGTTAACCCGGCGGCTAAACGTTAAAGCCCCGTGGAAAAAGCGTGGAGAAAGACAAAGTTAAGATACCTTGGCAAGTGGTTTATCAATGGGTTACTTGGAGCGACGTGCGTTGTAGCGCGACTCCTCCATAAGGTTGGAACTGTGAAGGCTGGCTTCGCGTTCGATGATGCCACCAGACTGAGGATCATTAGGATCTGTTTGCTTTTGATGCCGCTTGACCATGTTCAGGCCTTCAACGATAGCACGGTCCTTGGCCTTGATGAGCTGCAGGACTTTGCCTGACTTGCCTTTTTGGCTTCCGCTGATGACAACGACGGTGTCTCCGGTCTTAATATGCATTTTCATTTATAAAACCTCCGGTGCTAGGGAAATGATTTTCATGAAGCGCTTGCGGCGCAATTCACGGGCAACTGGTCCGAAGATCCGGGTACCTTTTGGGTTCCTGTTGTTATCGATGATAACAATTGCATTGCTGTCGAAACGCAGGTAACTGCCATCAGCACGACGAATAGGAGCCTTGGTCCGGACAACCACAGCGCGCACAACTTCACCTTTTTTAACGGATGCATCGGTGCTGCTTTCCTTGATATTGACGACAATGACATCGCCAATACTGGCTGTTTTCTTCATCTGGCCGAGACGACGGATCATCGTGGCGCTTTTTGCGCCGGTGTTGTCCGCAATTTCAAGTCTACTAAGAAGCTGTATCATGATTGATTCCTCTTTTTCGCAAAGGGTTAGTCCAGAACAGGAGACGCTTGGATCACGCGGCTAATTCGCCAGCGCTTGAGTTTGCTTAGAGGGCGAGTCTCCATGATCTCCACCTTATCTCCGGGTTTGGTTTCATTTTCGGCGTCATGCGCATGCAATACCGTCTTCCGGTTGATCACCTTGTGGAAACGCGGATGGGGAATCCTGTATGCCACCGTAACCTTGACAGACTTGTCGCCTGACCGGCTGGTAACTACACCTTGTAAAAGTTTTCTACTGTTTCTCTGTTCGGCCATGATAATACTCCTGTTACTTGGCGGCACCTTCAGCACGCTCTATCAAAATGGTTTCCATGCGGGCAATGTCCCTGCGAAGGGCACGCAGTTGAGATGGAGTTTCCACCTGCCCGGACTGCTTACGCAGGCGCAGGTTTAACAACTCCTGGCGAGAATCCCGCAGTTGCTTTTCAATTTCCTGTTCAGAAAGATTTCTTACTTCTTTGGCTTTCATTGTAATAATTCCTACTCAACGGTCTCGCGGGGCCCAAAAACGCGTTATACAAAAAAATTAACCTTACGGCCAGAGTAGAGCCGAAGCGGAGCAGCCGGTTTAATTCGGGTTTGTGGCCCCCCCGACCGGTGGTGAGTTGGGACAATTAAAAAGAAAGC
>JAPUIL010000160.1 GCA_027297085.1 Verrucomicrobiota bacterium
CCGAAATGTCCAAATACAATCCCACCTATCGGACGGGCAAAAAAGCCAACGGCAAAGGAACCATACGCCGCCATCGTCGAAGTAAAATCATCGCCGACCGGGAAAAAGAGTTTATTAAAAACCAACGCAGCCGCGGTGCCATATATGAAAAAGTCATACCATTCGATTGCCGTGCCGATAAAGCTGGCGAGCACGACGCGTTTGACGGAAGAGGATGGGTCGTTTGAGTCATTCATAGTTTTGGGTTTATATAGAATTTCGAGTTCAGTAGTTAGCCTGCATTTTTCACGGAGTTGTTCCGAAGAACGAAGTGATGACATGATCGAGCGCGAAGCGAATCGTACCAATGTCGGGCTTGACGACTGAGAAGTGAGGGCGCGCACATTTGTGCGTAACCGAAGTCAAGATGGAGGAACACCCGGCATGTCAGACCGAGGAAAAGCTCAAACTGTTCCGAGGAGCTTTGCGGCGACAAGACCGGATGCGTAGCAGACCGGAACATATTAACAGATTGTAATTTTGATATAATCTCTAAATGGCTTTTTTTCATTTGCTTAACCTTTTTTTGAGCCCTTCCGGTGAGAAAGTCTGCTTAGCGCCAGGTTTTTTTCTACGGGTCGTAGCCGCCTTTGGAATGTATAGATATCGGGGCTCTTGAGTGATTACTCTCCTTCTTTTTAAATCGTAACTATCCCCTTGTTTTAAAAAATAGAACAAGAATTTCTCATCCGGAAGAATCTTAAGACTGCTGCCCTCTCTAGACCAGAAAGTACCGTCATAAATAGCTACGTATCCATTTCCCATGACACTAAAGGTATCACCCTTTACGATAATAGCGGTATCTTCATCGATACCAATTCCCAGTAGGTGCGGGTACTTATCCAGTATTGAAAACATATCAAAGTGTCGATTGCGAGTCAGGTGATGTTGATCAATGGCCACGTTCTTTAAATATCCGAATCCTACCTCATGATCGCCGGTCATGATCTGGTTATTGCGTGTGTCTCCTCGCGCCAGGTAAGACCCTTGAATAGTGGCCCCGGCAGAACTCCCTCCGATCACCCCTCCACGCTCAAGAACCTGCCATAGCAACTTTTCAACCTTGGTATTTTTATAGGCATCCACCAGTCGCCATTGACGACCTCCGCCGAACCATACGCCTTGCGCTGATAACAACGGAGCTACAAACGAATCGGTATCGGCTAAGATCGAGTCTGTCGTATGGACTATAGTCACATTGCTGGCACCTAAATCCCTGAAGAGATCTAATTTCTGATTAAGATATTCTTCCTTAAATTCTCCAGATGCTGTGGGAATCACCACAATGGAAGCATCCTTCCCGCCAGCTAGTTCGATAAACTTTTCCAGGATCGCTGTCGTCACGCCTCCTCCCACAATCACCAGAGCACCATTTTCCGGTCCGACTTCTGGTGCTTTACTTTCCAGATGCTGATCGCCAAATACCAGGCTGGCCAGGCTTCCTACTACAATGACAGAGAGCAACCAGGAGTACTTTTTAGTCATGCTTACAGAATAACACAAATTTGAACTGCCACGTCAATTTTCAGCTCCAACTTGTTGTTAATCCAATTGTTTCAAAAAATCGAGTACCGAGGCCGAAGAGGGAAGCGAACAACAGTGATGAAGCGGGTGGTAGGTTCTTCAGGTTGGAACAAACCAGCCCAAGCGAGTAGAAATTTTTTCACCAACGCGGGTTCGATTTACGATGTGGATTTTGTAGGCTTTCGTATCTTGTGCCCTTAGTCCTCGAATTCACGAGATTGACACTGTTGCCACTCTTACAATACAGTAGGTGCTAATTCCGTTCTGCCTGGTCGCTCTTGCCAATGGTATAAAAAGTGAATCCAGGTCCAATTTATCGATGATTGTTCGAAATCCCAACACCACCGAATCCCCACTGCGAAAAAGGAATCTGTTAACGGTTAGGTATCTTGTCTGTAGCTTTTTAGCAGGATTTTGTAGTCTGACGAAATCGGTTCCGGTTGCCGCGCTGACGATCACCGTCGAAGTCGAACACGGCGTTACTTTGGATCACAGAGGCAACACCATTTACCTTGGAGATGAAAATTATCTCTTCATAACTCCTGAAGGCAAAATCGTATTCCCGGGTAGCATCCTGGATTATACCGATGGCAACCTCATCCTCACCTCAGCTAAAGGGGCAGCTCCCGTTATTCTGGTAACAGCCCCCCTATCAAACGACCGCGTTTTTGACTTCGAGGATTTTGCCTTTGATGGCAATCGATACGTAGCCTATCTTGACCGTAATGGTAATGTATCCGTTGTTGATGTGGAAACGGGGGTAGAAGATCAACAAGGTGCATTTGCTTACGATGTGATGGCTGTGACAGCGTTTGGGGAGGCTCTTTATGCCAATAGGGAAGAAGATAGAATCCGCCGGATCATGCTCGACGAGATTGTGGTTTATACGGATGGCGGTGTATTTGAGGGATTCAATGTTTCGAGAATCAGCTCAACTAAAGTTACCGCAAATGCTGCAGCTGACGTGTTTTTTATCCTTAGTGGTTCTAGTGAAGAAACGGGCTCAATAGCGTTAGCGGTCAAAAATGGTATTATCGTCGATACCGGAAGTATTGAAGAGATTTGGCCATATTTGGGCAGTGCCTATATTTTGTTTATGAGCAACGGCGATGTACTCATTAATGGCACCGACCAGATCGACAATGGTGAACTCTGGGCTGAATTTACGGTCGTTGCAGAAAACGGTGATATTTACTTCATGGGCAACGATGGTATTTATCTGTATGATGCTGACGCCGATGTTGACGCTGGAGAAGAAAATCTTTCGTTGCTGATCAATGAAACGGATTTTGGAGTTTCCGGCACAACACCCGTTGGCAGGACAAGCCGTGGCGATCTCGTTTTTGTAGGCAATGGAGGTGTCTTTTTGTATGATACCTCCAATAGCGAAGTGATCTCCTTATTGGTTGAAGATGATGAGGTGGATGGCCGGCCAGTAGATAGTATTTACTGGTCTTATGATAGCTACGAATTGCAAGGGATTGGTTTGAGTGAGGACGTGGTTGCGATTCGAGGGGAGATCGATGGGGAACCTGCTATCTTCCGTATAGAACTATATCCGGAGACTGGCCCTGTATATACAGTTTCTGAACTCTGCCCCGAAATACCAGCCGGATTTGCTGAGAATCAAAGCTTTGAAGAATCTGAATCGATCTATCCAGATCCGTTTACGTCTTCAGATCCCATTGATTTGAGGGAGGGTCCTTGCGGCGGCAACTGGCATACCCGTATTTGGAAAGAGACTGCTACTGGTGAGGAGCTTGATTTTGTGCCGGGCGCGGAGGGTCACACGGACAATATTGTCAGTGTTAAAGAGACTGATCTGGTTATTTCAGATGGACCTATTATTCTGGAATCTGCCGATCTGACTGGCTCTCTAGAAATATCCAGTCCTTTGACTCTTTCCAAGGATTCGAATATCCAGGATTTAATACAAGGCTCCGATATGGTGATTAATGGGATCCTAGAACTCTCGGGTGCCAATGTATGGAGAAATGGCTCCACAGAAGGGACTGGATCCGTACGAATCCAGTCAGCTAGCAAACTGGATATAGATCTTCTTCAGGGAAGCCGGTTTCTGGGTCTGGAAATCCAGA